>CAZBOK010000621.1:0-2242 GCA_964493525.1 uncultured Phycisphaeraceae bacterium
CGACGAAGCGCATGCACCGCGCGCGCTCGGCGTCGCTCGGCGTCCGCGCGAGCGCGGCGCGCCAGATCGCGTCGACGCGGTGATCGTCGGAGTCCGCCGCGGCGGTCGCCGCCGCGAGAGATGCCGCGCTCTCGATCGCGAGCGGCGAGTTCATCAGCCACAACGCCTGCGCCGCGGTCGTCGTGCTGCCGCGCTGCTCCGTGGGAGTGCTCGGATCACCGAAGTCGAAGGTCGCGAACAGGTCGAACAACGAGTTCCGCACGATCGGCAGGTAGAGGGACCGGCGCGGTGCGGCGTACGCCGCTTCGTCCTTCGACTGGTCGTTCGTCACGTAGTCGCCGTTCTTGATCGTGAGCAGCGATCCGCCGACGCTCGCGTCGAGGCGGCCGGACACCTGCAGCAGACCGTCGCGCAGTCCCTCGGCGTCGAGGCGGCGGCGGTTCGCGTGCGAGAGGAGCCGGTTGTCCGGGTCGCGCGCGAGCGCGTCCTCCGACGGCGCGCTGCCGGCGCGCCACGCCGACGACAGCACGAGCGTCCGCAGGAGCGCGCGCGTCGACCAGCCGCCCGCGATGAAGCGCCGCGCGAGGAAGTCGAGGAGGTCGGGATCGGTCGGCAGCTCGCCGCGCAGTCCGAAGTTCGACGGCGAGCGCACGATGCCCTGGCCGAACGCGAGCGCGAACAGGCGATTCACCTGCACCCGCGCGGTCAGCGGATTCGCGGGGTCGGTGACGAACCGCGCGAGCTCGATCCGTCCGCTCGCGTTTTCGGGCAGGCGCTCCGGCGACGGAACGCGCTCCGCAAACAGCTCGGGGAAGCCGCGCGGCACGGGGTCGCCCTGCGGCGCGAGGTGGTTGCCGCGCGTGAACACCGGCACGTCGACCGGCGCTTGATCCTCGACGGCGAGCGCGCGATCGAACGGCGGCGGCGCGTTCTTCTCGAGCGTCGCCAGTGCGGCATGCGCGGCGTCGAGCGCGGCGCGGGAGGCGTCGTCGTACAGCGGCTCGCGCTCGGCGCGTGACAATCCGAACGGCCCGTCGGGATCGGCCGCGAGCGCCGCGACGACGCCGGCATCGTCGGGCAGCGGCGCCCCGCCGGCCGCGGCGGCGCGATCGAGGCGCTCGATCCCGGCCGCGATCTCGAGCCGCAGTGCGTCCGATTCGACCGACGTCGCGGGCACCACGAGCAGCCGATCGAGGTGCGGGAACGGGCCGGCGCGCGAGAGCCGCAGCACGTTCCGACCCGGCAGGAGGTCGAGCTCGGCGAGCAATTCGAAGCGCTGCCGGTCGAGGTCGAACCCGCCGGTGATCATCGCGAGCGCGTCGTCCCGCACCTTCTTGCCGTTCAACGCGAGGACGACCGGCCGCGCCTCGGCGGACGCGAAGCGCGCGAACACGCGGACGCGGCGCGCCGCGGACTCGACGAGATCGAACTCGGCGAACTGCTCGCCTTCCGATCCGGTGTGCAGGATCACGTGCCGCGCGTTGCCCCAGTGCTGGTCGTCGGCCACGAGGTTCGTGCGGCTCGCGTCCTTCGCGTCGATCGACGTGACGTCGCCCGCGAGCGTGCGGGCCTGCGCGACGACGGGGGTCGCGCGCGCGGTGAGCGCGGTCGCGAGCGCCGCGTCCGCGGCCGCGACCAGTCGATCGACCTCGGCGTGCTTCGCCGCGAGTTCGGCCGCGTGCTTCGCCTGCGCGTCGCGCGCCGCGTTGGTCGGCAGCTCGCGCTCGTTCCACCGCGACACGAACTCGACGTTCGCGAGCGTCTTGGTCGACGCGAAGATCCCCGCGAGCGCCGCGTAGTCGCGCTGGCGGATCGGATCGAACTTGTGGTCGTGGCAGCGCGCGCAGCCGAGCGTGAGTCCGAGCAGCGCCTTGCCCGTCACGTCGAGCTGCTCGTCGATCGTGTCCCACTTCAGCTTCTCCTTGTCCTGCTCGGCGAGCATCTTCGGCCCGAGGACGAGGAAGCCGGTCGCGGTGATGCGCCCGTTCCGCTCCGCTTCCGTCTCGCCGGCGCGCGGCGGGATCAGGTCGCCCGCGAGCTGCTCGGTGACGAAGCGATCGAACGGCAGGTCGCGGCGGTACGCGTCGACGACCCAGTCGCGGTAGCGCCAGGCGTTCGACATCGCGAGGTTCTCGTCGAGGCCGTTCGAGTCGGCGTAGCGCGCGACGTCAAGCCACGCGCGCGCGAGCCGCTCCGCGCACGCGTCCGACGCGAGCAGGCGATCGACGACGCGCTCGTACGC
>CAZBOK010000622.1:0-2239 GCA_964493525.1 uncultured Phycisphaeraceae bacterium
GGTGCCGTTCTCGAAGCAGACCGCGACGAAGACGGTCGCGGAGAAAGCGCGCGCCTACGGCATGGAAGGCGTGCGCGTGGACGGCAACGACGCGCTCGCGGTGTGGCTCGCCACCAAGCGCGCCGTCGACAAGGCGCGCGCGGGCGGCGGCCCGACGTTGCTCGAGCTCGTGACGTACCGCGTCCTCGGCCACTCGTCGTCGGACGACCCGACGCGCTACCGCGACGAGCGCGAGACGAAGGCGTGGGCGAAGAACGATCCGATCGCGCGGCTGCGAAAGTTCCTCGAGCGGAAGAAGCTGTGGGACGCGGAGCGCGAGGAGCGCCTCGACGGCGAACTCGCCGCGTCGATCGCGGAAGCCGTGCGCCTCGCCGAGGCCGCGGGGCCCGTCGACGTGCGGACGATCGTGACCGACGTCTATCGCGAGACGCCGCCGCATCTGCAGGAACAGGTCGACCGGACTCTCGCCGACCTGAACGAACCGACCGAACGCCGCGGCTGATCGAGCGCGGCCCGACCCGAACGCATCGCCGGAGATCGATCCGATGGCAGCGAAGACCGCACAGACCCTCGTCATTGGCGCCGGCCCCGGCGGTTACGTCGCGGCGATCCGCGCCGCGCAGCTCGGGCGCAAGGTCACCGTCGTCGAGCGCGAGTTCCTCGGCGGCGTCTGCCTCAACGTCGGCTGCATCCCGTCGAAGGCGCTGATCCACGCGGGCTCGCTGTTCGACAAGATCAAGCACGGCGCCGAGATCGGCATCCTCGCGGACAACGTGCGCGTCGACCTGCCGAAGCTGATCGAGTGGAAGTCGTCGGTCGTGAAGAAGCTGACGAGCGGCGTCGGCGGCCTGCTCAAGTCGCACCGCGCCGAGGCGATCATGGGTGCGGCGAAGTTCACCGGCCCGAACACGGTCGAGGTCAAGACGGCGACCGGCGTCGATCAGATCACTTTCGAGGAGTGCATCGTCGCGACCGGTTCGGAGCCGATTCAACTGAAGGGCTTCGCGATCGACGGCAAGAAGGTGATGGGCTCGACCGAGGCGCTCGCCTGCACCACGCTCCCGAAGCGCGTGCTCGTGCTCGGCGGCGGGTACATCGGCCTCGAGATCGGCACGTTCTGGCGCAAGCTCGGCAGCGAGGTGACGGTCGTCGAGATGATGCCGACGATCCTGGCCGGCATCGAGCAGGACTGCGCGCGCGTGGTGCACCAGAAGCTGAAGAAGCGCGGGGTGCAGGTGCTCACCGAGACGAAGGCGATCTCGATGGACGATGCCAAGGGCGGCGGCGTGTCGGTGCTCGTCGAGGGCAAGGACTTCCAGAAGCGCATCGAAGTCGACGTCGTGCTCGCGACCGTCGGGCGCCGTCCGCTGACGCAGGGCCTCGACCTCGAGCGCGCCGGCGTGAAGCTCGACGGCAAAGGGTTCATCACGATCGACCCGCAGCAGCGCACGTCGGCTCCGCGCATCTACTCGATCGGCGACGTCGCGGGCCAGCCGATGCTCGCGCACAAGGCGAGTCACGAGGGAACCGTCGCGGCGGCGGTGATCGCGGGTCAGAAGCGCGTGCGCGACTACAAGTGCGTCCCGGCGGTCGTGTTCACCGATCCGGAGATCGCGTCGGTCGGGCTCACCGAGGACGAATGCAAGGCGAAGGGCATCGAGGTCGTCGTCGGCAAGTTCCCGATGGCGGCGTCGGGCCGCGCGCTCGCGTTGAACGAGACCGACGGATTCACCAAGGTCGTCGCCGAGAAGAAGACCGGCGTGGTGCTCGGCGTCCACATCGTCGGGCCGGAAGCGTCCGAGATCATCGCCGAGGCGTGCCTCGCGATCGAGATGGGCGCGACGCTCGAGGACATCGCGCTGACGGTGCACGCGCACCCGACGCTTCCCGAGACGCTGATGGAAGCGGCGGAAGCGGCGATGGGGCACGCGATCCACATCTTCCAGCGGCCGCACTGAGCGGAACGTGACCCGCCCGGCGCTGGTCGTCGTGCGGCTCGGGCGCGTGGCCTACGCGGACGCGCTCGCGCTGCAGCACGACCTCGTCCGTCGCCGCGCCGCCGGGACGATTCGCGACCACCTGCTGCTGCTCGAGCACGACGCGGTGCTCACGATCGGCCGCGGCGGCGACGACGGCGGCGCGCGCACGACCGGCGTTCCCGTCGTCGAGATCGAGCGCGGCGGCGAGGCGACCTGGCACGGCCCCGGGCAGCTCGTCGGCTACCCGATCCTCGCGCTCG
>CAZBOK010000623.1:0-2225 GCA_964493525.1 uncultured Phycisphaeraceae bacterium
GAGTCGCGTGGCGATCTCGCCGCCTTGTTCGCGATCGACCGCGCCGAACAGCTCGGCGACGCAGCCGTGCGCGCGCGAGATCTGCTTGCGCCACTCCACGTGCGTGCCGGCGGTCGCCACGGTCTTGGCGCGCTCGCAGGCGGCGATCGCCGCGGCGAGCACGCGCGAGACGAGGCGTGTCGGCGAATTCGTGAGGATCTCCTCGCGGAGATATGCGGCGGCTCCTCCGCCGTACTGCGCTGTGACGGGCACTTTCATCAGCCTCCGAACTTCTGGCCAGCGATCGCGGTGAGGTAGGACTGGGAGGACTGCAGCTTCGCCATCACTTCCTCGAGCTTGGCGAAGCGGGTCTGCAACATCTTCTGGTAGTCGTCGAGGCGGCCCTCGAGATCGTCGACGTTGTGCGCGATGTCCGAGATCGTGCGCGCGACGCCGTTCAGCCGCGTGGTGATGGTCCCGTCCGCGGCGTTGACGGCACTGTCGAGGATCTGCCCGGTGCGCGTGAAGAAGCCGTCCGGTCCGACGGTCAGCGACCCGGAGCTCGGGACCGTCGTCCCGCTGTAGGTGATCTTCAGGCCCGCGAACGCCGCGGTGCCGGTGAGCGTCTGCCCGGCGCCGGTCGCGGCGACGCCGCCGATCGTGCCCTGGACGTCGACCGCGCTCGCCGCGATCTGCGTCGTGCCCACGCCGGACGAGGTGGTTCCCGCCGCCGCGTCCGAGACGACGGTGAACGCCTGCGCGCTTCCGTAGCCGTCCGCGGTGAACTTGAGCGCGCCCGTGGCGTCGCTGCCGGTGAGCGTCAGCTTCGCGGCCTTCAGCGCCTTGTTGATCTTGCTGAGCGCCGCGCTGATGTTGTCTCCGGCCGCGAGCTGGACCGTCGCGGTTTTTCCGCCCTGCGTGATCGTCAGGGCTTCGTTCGCCGCGAGCACGCCGCCGTTCGCGAACTGGGTCGCGATCGTCGTCTGCGCGCGCGTCGCGGCCTGGGTCACGTTGACGGCATAGGTGCCCGCCGCGACCGTGTCCGGGACCTTCGCGATCGAGAAGTTGGCGCCGCTGATGCGGTCGCCGACGGTGGTGAACAGAGCGGTCAGATCCTGCAGATGATCGGTGGCGGCCGCGTCGAACTTTGCGGCGTCGAGGTTCAGCGTGCCGTCCGAGTTCAGCGTGATGCCGACCTGCGAGAGGACGGAGAAGCCGCCACCCGGGTAACCGGCGCCGGACTGCGCGCGCGAGAGCGCGCTCATGAGGGTTCGCAGCGTTCCGTCGCCCGCGAGCGGTCCGGAGTGCTTGGTCGTCGGGTCGTACTTGGACTCGGCGTTCACGAAGCCGACCAGCGCGTTGCGCGCGTCGACGAACGCCTTCACCTTGTCGCGGATCTTGGAGGCGTCGGGGGTCAGCGTGACGGTCGACGTGCCGAGGTCGTTCAAGGTCAGTGTGACCCCACCGACGACGTCGGACACGACGTTGGTCGACCGCTTCGCGGTGATCCCGTTGATCGTGATCGAGGAGTCCGCGGCCGCCTGCTTCTCGGTGAACGAGAGCGTGCCGGTGAACTGCGAGAGGTCGATCGCGATCGTGTTCGTCGCGCCGGTCGACTGGCCCTGGACGACGAGCTGGTACGGCGTCGCGCCGTTGCCGGTGTTGACGATCGTCGCGGTGACGCCGGACTTCGAATCGTTGATCGCGTCGCGGATGCCTTCGAGCGTGTCGTGCCCGGATGCGATCGTGATGTTCTTCTGCTGGCCGGCGACCGTGAGGGAGATGGTGCCGGTGCCGACCGACGTCGTGCTGACGTCCGCGAAGCCGTTGCTTCCTTCGACTTCGGCCTTCGCGAGCGCACCGACCGTCACGACGAACGAGCCGGGCGATGCGCTTCCCGATGCGGAGGCCCGCAGGACGTTTTCGTTCGACGACGCGGCGGAGAACGCCGCGAACTCGCCCGACGTGTTGATCGCTTCGACGGCGCTGCGCAGGCCCTGGACCAGGTCGCGCAGTTGGGTGAGGTGGCCCTGCTGGGTCTGGAATTCGCCGCGACGCCGGTTGAGCGCGTCGATCGGGAGGTGCCGCACCTTCATCAGCGCGGCGATGATCGAGGTCGAGTCGATCCCGGACGCGAGGCCGGCGAACGAGATCCCGGACGTGGAGAGAGCCATTTCACCGCTCGGTCAGTGGGAGAGGGACTGGGGGGGAGAGAAGACGGGCCGGGGCGCGCGTGGCGACGCCCC
>CAZBOK010000624.1:0-2225 GCA_964493525.1 uncultured Phycisphaeraceae bacterium
CGCGTCTCGCGGAGGTCGCGCTCGCCGGTCTCCCGATCGAACTCGACGACGGCGTAGCGCGCCGCCGATGCGACGGCATCGATCGCGGCGTCGGACAGCGGTGCGCGGCCGAGCCCGGTGTGCAGCAGGATGCCGGTCGCGTTGATGACCGGCTCGTGCCGGCGCGCGAGCATCGCGCTCAACGCGGCCGCGACGCGATCGGCGAACGCCGGCCCGGCGAAGTGAGCGTCGGGGTCCGCCGCGGCATCGCGTTGCGCGCGCGCGCGGAACTCGTCGACGGCCCCGCGCACCGCTTCGAGCACAAGCGGACGCGCGACTTCCGAAAGCCGCGGATCTCCGGCGAGGCGCCGGACGAGCTCGTCGATCTGCGGAATCCGACGCATCCGCGTGCCAGGATCGCTCATCGCGGCCACGGTACGGTCCGCACTCGGCGCGAACAAGCGCGGCGCCCGTGCTGTCGGCAATCCGCTCTTGGCCGCCCGCTCGCGGCGTGTTACGACTCGTCCGACATGACCCTCGCCTGGCGCTTCGCGGACGTTCCCGACCTCAACCGCCAGCGGGAGCTCGCCCGAACGCTGTCGATCTCCGAGTTGTCGGCGCGTCTCCTGCTGAATCGCGGGATCGCGACGCGCGCGGACGCGGAGCGCTTTCTGCAGCCGGGGCTCGCGACACTCGCCGATCCGTTCCTCCTGCCGACGATGCATCGTGCGGTCGATCGCGTCGTCGCGGCGTTGCGCGCGCGCGAGCGGATGCTCGTGTACGGCGACTCGGACGTCGACGGCGTGAGCGGCACCGCGTTGCTCGCGTCGTTCCTGCGCGCGGTCGGCGGCGACGTCGTCACCTACATCCCGAACCGGCTCGAGGAGGGGTACTCGCTCACCGAGCGCGGACTCGCCGCCATCGAGGAGCGCGGCGCGCGCGTCGTGCTGACCGTCGACAACGGCACGAGCGCCGTCGCCGCGATCGCGCGGCTGCAGGCGCGCGGAGTCGACGTGATCGTCGTCGATCACCACGAGCCGCCGCCGGACCCGCCGCGCCCGTTCGCGTTCCTGAACCCGAAGCTCGCCGATTCCGCCTATCCGTTCCCCCATCTGTGCGGCACCGGCGTCGCGTTCCAGTTCCTCTCCGCGCTCGCGACGCGACTCCCCGCGTCGCCGCTGCGCGAAGCGGCGATCGCGCGGCTCCTGCGCCACTGCATCGGCTACGTCGCGCTCGCCACGATCTGCGATTGCGTGCCGCTGGTCGGCGAGAACCGCGTGCTCGCGCGCGCCGGGCTCACGGCGCTCTCGGCGTCCGACCACCCGGGCCTGCGCGCGCTGCGCGCCGTCGCCGGGATGTCCGGTGAAGTGTCGGCCGACGACGTGTCGTTCCGACTCGGGCCGCGCATCAACGCCGCCGGGCGCCTCGGCCAGGCCGATCGCGCGCTCGCGCTCCTGCTCGGCGAGGACGAAGACTCCGCGAAGCTCGCGGCGCGCGACCTCGACGACAAGAACATCGCGCGCCAGGAGCTGGAGGCCGCGATCCTCCTGGACGCGCGTGCGAAGGCGGCGGCCGAGCCGAAGGACGCGCGCGTGCTCGTGCTCGCGGATGAACGCTGGCACGCCGGCGTGGTCGGCATCGTCGCGAACCGCATCGCGCTCGAGCACGGCAAGCCGGCGATCCTCATCGCGCTCAAGGGCGAGCGCAGTCGCGGCTCCGGACGCTCGAGCCCCGGCTTCGATCTGCACCGACTCCTCGCCGCGTGCGCGGAGCACCTGACCGGTTTCGGCGGCCACGCGTTCGCGGCCGGCCTCGAGATCGACGCCGCGCGGTTGCCGCGCTTCAAGGAGGCGGTGCTCGAGCGCGCGAGCCGGGACGACTTCGCGACCGACCCCGCGCGCGACCTCGTCATCGATGCGGAGATCCCGCTCGGGACGTGCACGCCGTCGTTCATGCATGAGCTGAACAAACTCTCGCCGTTCGGCGAAGGCAACCGGCTCCCGATGTTCGCGGTCTCCGAGCTCGTGCTCGACGGCGCGCCGCGTCGCGTCGGGCGGAACGCGAACCATCTGTCGTTCACCGTGCGGCAGAACGGAGCGACGAAGCGGGCGATCGCATATGCGATGGCGCACCGCGCGGAGGAGATCGAGAGCGGGAGGTTCGCGCTGGCGTTCACGCCGAGGCTGAACCTGTTCCGCGGCAGGGCGGATGTCGATCTCGAGGTGAAGGACATCCGCCGCGGGTGA
>CAZBOK010000625.1:0-2212 GCA_964493525.1 uncultured Phycisphaeraceae bacterium
CGCCGCCTCCTCCTTGTTGAAGCCGACGACGACGTCCGTCGCGCCCAGGCTCTCGGCGAAGCTCGCGGCGATCGCGATGAAGAGTCCGTTGCGGTTCGGCACCCACACGCTCTTCATCGAGCGCGCCGCGGCGCCGCGCACTTCGTCGAGCTGGTGCGCCTCGAGATGCGGGAGGTCGATTCCGCGGTTCAGCAGCGCGCCGGCCGAGAGTCCGCCGAGGAAGTCGAGCGCGACGCGCCGGTACGGGATGCCGAGCGCTTGCGCGACGGCGCGGGCCGCCTGTGCTTCGCGCGTCGCGGCGCGCTGCCGGTAGTCGATGTTGAGCGCGAGCACCACGCCGCCCTGCCGGTGCTGCAGCGTCGTCGCGACGGTCGAATCGAGGCCGCCGGAGAGGAGCGCGACCGCCGTCATGGCGCGGTGGACGTGAACTGCACCGTCGCGGACCGCGCCGCCCGCCGATGCAGGCGCTCGACGTCGGAGAACGTGAAGCGATCGAAGTCGAGGTTGTTCGCCGGCACCATCGAGTCGAACGGCATCTCGATCGTCTCGACGGTCAGTTTGAACGTGCCGGCCGCGTTGAACGGCGACACCTTCACCTTCGGGAACCGGAAGATCGGCGGGCCGGGCGGGAACGCGTCGGCCGCAGCCCAGATGACCCAGCGACGCTTCGAGCCGATCGGCTGCACGGTGAGGCGGTAGATCGTCACGTCGGCGATCGTGTCGACGTTGTCGAGCATGATCTGCGGCGGGTGGATCGGATCGACGACCGTGTATCCGGGCACGTGCGGGAGGTGGATCGCCTCCGAGGTCGGCACCGAGCTGACGCCGGCGCCGGAGAAGTTGAGCCGCGCGCGGTGGCGCGTCATCCGCGTGCTGTTCGCTTCCGCCGCTTCGATCTCGAGGCGGAAGTTCTCCTCGAGGAGCGAGTCGGAGACCGGCACTGGCGCGAGCGCGGCGTCGGGCTGCAGCAGGAGCTCGAAGATCGGATCGCCGAACGATTCGTTCTTGAACACGCTGGGCGGCACCGGCGCGAACAGCGTGCGCAGCATCGCGCCGTCGTTCGCGATCGGCCGCGCGATCGACAGCGGCAAGACTCCGGTCAGTCCGGGCAGCGCGGTGATCAATCGCCCGCGGCTCACCGACGCGACCGGCTCGGTGATCCCCGCGCCCTGCACCATCGCGTAGTTGACGATCGTGTTCGCGAAATTCGTCGCGAACGGTGGCGTCTCGCCTTGCGGCACGCCGAAGCTCGCGAAGCTGATCTCGACTTCGTCGTCCTTGTCGAACCCCTTCACGCCGCTGGTGAGGATGCCGTACGCGTCGCCGCCGTCGTGCTCGACGACGCTCACCACCTGCGGGCGGTTCTTGTCGACGCGCAACTCCAGCGAGTTCGAGCCGGTGTCCAACTGCTCGGACGTGAAACGGGAGTCGCGGAACGTGCTCGACGTCGCCTTCGGCGCGCCGGTGCCGATCGCGGCCGCGGCGAACGACTTGCCCGGCGCGGACGGCGGGATGTTCTTCTTGGTCGTGACGGTGACGACGACGCCCTGCTCGCCCGACTTGTCGAGCGGCATGCTGATGCCGAATCGGCGGTCGGTCGCCGGGTTGCCGGGCACGCCCGGGTTGTGGAATCCCGCGAGCGTGAACACGTCGAAGCCGTTCTTCTCGGCGCTCGCGATCAGGAACGGACCGAACGCCGCGAGCTCGCCCTTCTTGAACTTCGCTTCCCCGTCGGGTCCGGTCACCTTCTCCTTGCCGGGCGTGCCGGGAACGGCGGGGAACGCGCTGATGCGGACCGTCGCGGCTTCGATCGGCAGCAAGTCGGACGAGCGCACGACGCGGACGCGGATGAACTCGTTCGCGTCCGATTCGAGCGGGCCGCCGATCGAGCCCTCGACGCGGATCATCCCCGCGTTCGGCGCCTTCACCTTGAACGAGTTGCCGATGAAGTCGGAGAACCGCAGCTCGCTGATCTCCCGCGGGAGGAAGCGCGGCGTCGGGGCCGCGGTCGTTCCCGTGATCGCGTCGCGCGCCGTCTCGGTGATGAAGAAGCGGCTCCCGTCCGTCACTGCCGCGGGGCCGGAGAGCGGGATCGCGTCGAACACGAGCGGTTGATCGATCGCGTCGGTGACGGCGCGGAACGACAGGAGGTCCTCCGACGCGGTGCCGTAGATCGCCGGCGCGGCGACCGTGGTGCGGAACACGAGCGGGT
>CAZBOK010000626.1:0-2208 GCA_964493525.1 uncultured Phycisphaeraceae bacterium
GTCGGCGGCATGAACGTCACGACGAGCGTCGAAGGGCTCGAGCGCTACCCGCTGAACGTGCGCTACCTCCGCGAGCTCCGCGACGACGTCCCGGCACTCGAAAACGTGCTCGTGACCGCGAGCCTTGCGAGTGCCGACGGCGCAAGACTCCAAGTCCCGCTCGGCCAGCTCGCGCGGGTCCACGTGACGCCGGGCGCACCGATGATCCGCTCCGAGAACGCGATGCGCACGGCGTGGGTGTTCGTCGACATCGCCGGACGCGATCTCGGCGGGTACATCGCCGACGCGCGGCGCGCGGTGCGAGAACAAGTGACGTTGCCGCCTGGCTACTCGCTCGTCTTCTCCGGTCAGTTCGAGTTCTGGGAGAAGACGATCCCGCGCCTCATCGCGGCGAGCATTCTCGCGCTCGGCGCGATCATCCTGCTCCTCTACCTGAGCAGTCGCTCGTGGCTGCGCGTCGCGATCGTGATGCTGGCCGTCCCCTTCAGCTTGATCGGCGCGTTCTGGTTCCTCCACGCGCTCGACTACAACCTGTCGCTCGCCGTCGTGATCGGGATCATTGCGCTCGCCGGACTCGACGCCGAGACCGGCATGGTGATGCTGCTCTACCTCGACAACAGCTTCGAGCGGTTCCGGAGCGAGGGGCGCATGGCGAACGAGGATGATTTGCGCTCCGCCGTGCACGATGGAGCCGTGATGCGGATCCGCCCGAAGGCGATGACAGTGGCGGCCGCCTTCATCGGACTCGTTCCGTTGCTTTGGGCAACGGGCACCGGTGCTGACACGATGCGCCGGATCGCGGCTCCGATGATCGGCGGACTCGTCGTCAGCTTCGCGATGGAGCTGCTCGTGTATCCGATCGTGTTCTTCGTCGCCAAGCACTGGCAGCTGCGCGGGCGGTTCGCCCACGATCATTGACGAGAAGCACCAACTTCTAAGGTCTGCTGAGCCGACTGACGGTCGCGTGGTGGAATGGCCCAATGGACCATCCTGTCGATCCAAGGCGCGAGGACGTAAGTAACGAACAGGAGCACCAGCGCGGCGACGAAGTACAGGATCAGAAGTTCGCGCGCGCGCTGCCACCGCTCGCGGGCCCTCATGTGCGTCGCCGCCATCGCGGCACGACTTGAAAGAGCAGCACGCTGGTCGCGGTCAACGCGCACGTGACCGCGGTCGCCGTGAGGGCAACAACGCTCGTGCCCGTCCGGAGGAATGCGCTTGCCGAGAATACTGCGCCGAACATCTGCGCTTGGCCGAGCGCCAGCTGCAACGCGGCGCGGCTACCGACACCGATTTGCCGCCGGTCGGCTCTCTCTGCCGCAACACGTCACTCGTCCCGAATGGCCTCCGCCAACCAGCGGCGGATCCGGTCGTCGATCGAGTCACGCACTTCGCGGAACTTCTCGAGCTGCTCCTCCTCCGTCCCGGAAAACGCCGCCGGATCTTCGAACGGCCACGTGAGCGTTCGGAGAGCGAAGGGGAAGACGTGAGGACACTGCTCCGCAGCATTCGGGCAAACGATGATCGCGTACTGAAACTTCTCCTTGCCCATCAGCTCCTTGATCCCCTTCGGCCGAAGCCCGCGCGTGTCGAGTCCCACTTCTTGCAGAACCACGTGGGTGAGCGAGTGAATGTCGCGTGGCACAAGCCCGGCACTTCGCACGTCGAATCGATCTCCCGCGTGGTGGCGCAGGAGAACCTCGGCCATCTGGCTGCGAGCGGAGTTTCCGGAACACAAGAAGAGGACTCTCTGGCGTGTCGCCGTCTCGCGGTCCCAGTTGCGCTCGGCGACGAGCCGCGCCACTCGCTGACGAATCTCGTCGCGAATGCGTCGCACGGCATCCGCCGATTGCCCCTTCGGATCCTGAAGAGCCCAGTCTTGTCGTTCGAGTCCGGGGACGAACGGGCATGCTTCGCCGCAGCCCATCGTGATCAAGAGTGAAGCGCGTGCCGCCAACTCATCCGTGAGCTTTCGCGGCTTGACGTTCGCCAGCTCGCAACCGAGCTCACGCATCGCATCGACGACGCCCGGATGAACGCGCTCGCCTGGGTCCGTGCCGGCGGAGATCGCGGAGGCCCTGGTCGGATCCGCCAGCTCGTTGAAAAAAGCGGCGGCCATTTGAGAGCGGCCGGCATTGTGAACACAGGCGAAGAGGACGGTATTCATGCAACCTCCTCACGCGAAGTCGGGCGCGAATGCGGGACGAC
>CAZBOK010000627.1:0-2196 GCA_964493525.1 uncultured Phycisphaeraceae bacterium
AGGGCGGTGACGCGGACGGGGACGACGAATGACTCGGATCCGGCGGGCGTTGTTCTCGTTGACCGACAAGCGCGGCGCGGCCGAGTTCGCCGCGGCGCTGACGAAGGCCGGCGTCGAGATCCTCTCGACCGGCAACACCGCGAAAGCGCTGCGCGACGCCGGCGTGCGCGTCGTCGACGTCTCCGACTTCACCGGCTTCCCGGAGATCCTCGACGGTCGCGTGAAGACGCTGCATCCGAAGGTGCACGGCGGCCTGCTCGCTCGTCGCGACGACCCGAAGCATCGCGCGCAGATGGAAGAGCACTCGCTGCAGCCGATCGATCTGGTCGCGGTGAACCTCTACCCGTTCGAGAAGGCGACCGAGAACAGCGCGGTCACACTCGAGGTCGCGGTGGAGAACATCGACATCGGTGGCCCGTCGATGATCCGCTCCGCCGCGAAGAACCACGCGCACGTCGCGGTGATCGTCGACCCCGACGATTACCCGAAGATCCTCGACGAGCTGGTGCGCAGCGATTACTCGTTGTCCGAGGCGACCCGTCGCGCGCTCGCGCTGAAAGCGTTCGAACGGACCGCGGCCTACGACGCCGCGATCGCCGCCTTTCTCTGCGGCCGCCCCGAGTTCGGTCGCGAGCCCGGCCCGTCGCCGTCCTTCCTCAACGTGACCGGCGCGGGCGAACTACTTCGCTACGGCGAGAACCCGCACCAGCAGGCGCGATTCTTCCGCCTCGCGCGCGCGCACGAAGCATCGGTCGCGACGGCGAAGGTGCTCTCGGGCAAGGAGCTCTCGTTCAACAACATCGCCGACTCCGATGCCGCGTTCGAAGCGGTGAAGGAGTTCGCGGATCCCGCGTGCGTGATCGTGAAGCACATGAACCCGTGCGGCGCCGCGGTCGCGCGCGACGTCGTGACGGCGTTCAACGGCGCGCTCGCGGGCGACCCGGTCTCCGCGTTCGGCGGAATCCTCGCGGTGAACCGCCCGATCGACGCCGCGCTCGCCGACGCGATCGCGCGGCCGAACACGTTCTTCGAATGCATCATCGCGCCCGAGTTCTCGGCGGACGCGCTCGCCACGCTGACCACGCGGCAGAAGTGGGGGAAGAACGTGCGGCTGCTCGCCGCCGGAACCGGCGGGCAGGACCCATGGGATCTCGAAGTGAAGAAGGTGCGCGGCGGGTTACTCGTGCAGTCGCGCGATCTCGCCGGCGCCGCCGATCCGTTCAAGGTCGTCACCAAGCGCGCGCTGTCGGCCGAGCTGGAGCCGTCGTTGCGGTTCGCGTGGCAGATCGCGAAGCACGTGAAGTCGAACGCGATCGTGCTCGCGAACGGCACGCAGGTGGTCGGCGTCGGCGCCGGGCAGATGAGCCGCGTCGACTCGGTCGACATCGCCGTGAAGAAGGCCGGCGAGCGCAGCAAGGGCGCCGTGCTCGGCTCGGACGCATTCTTCCCGTTCCGCGACGGCCTCGACGCGGCGGCGAAAGCCGGAGTCGTCGCGATCGCGCAGCCCGGCGGCTCGGTGCGGGACCCGGAGTTGATCGCGGCGGCCGACGAGCACGGCATCGCGATGGTCTTCACCGGAGTGCGGCACTTCCGGCATTGACGAAGTCGAAGGACCCCCGCGGGTCGAGACGACCGAAGAGCCAACCCGCGTCGCGGAGTTGCCACGATCGTGCTGCCGCGACCGGAGCCGACCGCGCCAGCGGTTCGAGCCCGCGCCAGCGATGGAACCACGCGGCGGACGAGAACCGATCGATCGCGCCGCGCACCTCGACCCCATGCCGTCGCGCGTTGTTCAGCACGTACCGCAGCGTGTTCCTCACATCGAGCGTCGATCCGAGCACGCGCGAGTGGAAGCGATCGGCGAAGACGCGGCCGGATCGAGACAGTGCCGAATTCAAGTGCCGCGCGATGCGGACGAGCAGACCTTGCATCCCGCGGGACAGAGCGCGCGAACTCTCCGCCTCGACGACGAAGTGCAGGTGATTCGACATCACGGAGAAGTGCACGAGCCGGAAGTCGCCGCGCTCGCGACCGAAGAGGAACGCGGACTTCAGTGCACGCGCCGAGCGAAGTGATCGCAGCGTCGGAAGTCCGCGAACGACGCGCACGGTCACGTGCACCGGCGTGAGTCGAGCGAACGTCGCGCGCCTCGAGTGCGCGACGCGCCGCCGACGTCCAACGATCCGCTTGCGTCCC
>CAZBOK010000628.1:0-2189 GCA_964493525.1 uncultured Phycisphaeraceae bacterium
CGGCGCCGCCGACGCGCGCGCGGCCGGCGGAGCGCGCGCGTACTTCGGCGACCCGGCCGCCGCGACCGCGGCCGAGGGCGAGCGGCTGTACGCGGTGCTCGCCGAGTTCGTGGATCGCGCGGTCGGCGACGCGCTCGCGGCGAGGTGATCGATGGCGTTCGAGACGACGATCAAGGTGCGGTTCGGCGACGTCGACAAGGCGGGCATCGCCTACTACCCGAACGTGCTCTCGTGGTGTCACGTCGCGTTCGAGGAGTTCTTCGAGCACGTGGTCGGCACGCCGTACCCGCGGCTGATCGGCGCGCGCAAGCTCGGCTTCCCGACCGTGAAGCTCGAAACGGAATTCGAGCGGCCGTTCGAGTACGGAATGGCGGTGCGGGTCGAGGTGCGCGTCGCGCGGATCGGCAACACGTCGGTGACGTGGGACTACCGCTTCTTCGCTCCGACCGGCGAGCGCCTCGCGCACTCGGTCAACGTGACGGCTTGCGTCGACATGGATTCGTTCCGACCCGTCGTGGTGCCGGACGACCTGCGCGCGGTGTTCGCGACGCGGAACGGGCCGTGAGTGGCGCGCGCGGCGGCCGATCGGCGTCCCGCGGCGGAGCGCGCAGGACCTCGCGCGACGCCGTCGACGCCGCGAGTAATCCGCTGAGCTGCGCCGCGCACGACGGGCACGACTCGAGGTGACTCGCGACCGCGGCCGACATCGCAGCGGGCAGTTCGCCATCCAGCCAGGCGGAGAGTTGCAGGCGAACGACACGACATCCGTTCGGGGACTTGGGCACGCTCAATCTCCACGCCCGCGCCGGCGCGGTCCGGGCGGTGCGAGCGAACGATTCATGACGCGCAGGATCCGCAGGCGCGCGCGACGCAGGAGCATCGCCGCGGTGCCGCGCGCGACGCCGAGCCGGTTCGCGATCTCGAGGTAGCTGAGGTCTTCGCCCTCGCGCAGCTCGACGACGCGGCGCATCTGCGGCGGCAACTGCAGCAGCGCCGCGGCGCACACGCGGACGAGGATCGGCCAGTTCGCGGTGACGCGCTCGCGCGTCTCGTCGAGGATCACGCGGCCGAGCGGGCCGTGCGCGCGGTCCGCGACGTCCTCGAGGATCCCCGCGACGGGCCGGTGGCGCGCTCGCCGCAGGTGGCCGATCAGGAGGTTCTCGACCATGCGCGTCACCCACCCGGTGAACGTCGCGCGCTCGTCGAACCGGAAACGATGCGCCCGGCGGTGGACGGTCACGAACGCGTCGTGCACGAGATCGTCGACGTCGACGAGGCGCGGCGCGCGGCGCAGGCGCGCGTGGCAGAGGATCCGCACGAACGACTCGTTCAGGCGGTACAGCAGGTCGAACGCACGGCGATCGTCGGTCGCGGCGAAGGCGGCGAGCAGTGCGGTCGACACCGCGTCGCGATCACGCGGCACATCGAAGGGGACCGGGATGCGGAACTCCGCGCCGCGGCGCTCGAGATCGCGATTCAGCGACCGCACGGTCTGCAGCATCTCGCGCGTCGGCGCGGACGTGCGGCCGCTCGGTGCGGCGCCACGCGCCTCGCCGTCCTCATCGATTCGTCGTGGGATCGCTTCCACCGACTCCCTCCGCCGCGCGCCCCGCGCCGCGGCATCCCTTCGAACGCTCGATGCGTTCCGAGTCACTTCCTCGGGCCGGATTATCGCGTCCGCGCGGTCGTCCCGCGAGCACTCGGCGGATCGCGGGATACAATCCCCGCGCCGATGCCGCCCCCTCCGCCGCCCGCACCATTGCAGTCGGGTCCTCCGCCGACTTCGCGCCCCGCGCAGTTCGCCGTGTCCGTGCTCTTCTTCGCGGTGCTCGCGACGATCGCATGGCTCGACCGACGCGACGGTCCACCTCCCGCGACGACGCCCTCCGGCGATCTCGGCTTCCGCTTCCGCGAGTGCTCCGCCGAGCTCGGCATCGACTTCACCCACCGGCCGCCCGACGTCGACGCGAAGCTCGACAACATCCGCGCGCACGTCGCCGGCATGGGCGCCGCCGTCGCGGTGACCGACGCGAACGGCGACGGCCGACCCGACCTCTATGCGGTGAGCAGCGCGTTCGGCGCGAAGAACGCGCTGTTCGTCGATCGCGGCCAGGGCAAGTTCGTCGATCGCGCGGCCGAGGCCGGGCTCGCCGACGTCAACGTCGCCGGCCGCGGCGCGACGATGGGCT
>CAZBOK010000629.1:0-2186 GCA_964493525.1 uncultured Phycisphaeraceae bacterium
CGCCTGGAAGTGCAGGGGCGCGAAGTCGAGGCGCAGGTTGAACACGAGGATCGGTAGCGCGCCGGCCGCGGCGACTACGCCCGCGACCCACGGACCGGGCGTCGCGATCCGCGCCCGACCGCCGCGGGTGGCGAGGAGCCCGCCCGCGATGCCGCCCGCGACGAGCACGCCGCGGACGTGCGTGCACAGGCACAGTGCGACGAACGCGCCGGCGGCGAGCCAGTCACCGAGCCGCCCGCCCGCGATCGCGCGGTGCGCGAACAGGAGCGCGAGTCCGGCGAACAGGATCAACGGGACGTCCGGCACCGCGAGCATCCCGATCGACGCCGTGATCGGGGTCGCCAACGCGAGGAGCGCCGCGCGATCCGCGAGCTCCGGCGCGGTCACGCGGCGGGCGATCGCGCGCACGACGAACGGGAAGATCGCGCCGATGACGAGGAACGCGCCGCGGCCGTGACCGAGCGACACGAGGAGCGCCGTCATGAACGGATGGTCGGCGAACGCGAGGTCGAGGTGCCGCGAGCACTGCAGGTAGAAGTACTCGTCGCCGAAGTAGCCGAGCCGTGCGGTGAGGATCGCCTTCGCGATCGTGAGCAGGACGAGCGCGCCGAGGAACCGCCGCCGGTCGGTCGTCACGTTCGAGCCGATTCGCGCTTCACTTCGCGCGGAAGAGATCGGAGTCCATCAACCCGAGGCGCTGCAGGACGAACTGCGCCATCGCCCACAGGGTTCCGAACCCGTATTTCACGCTGCGGGAGAAGTCGATCGACGAGGCCTGCTTGAAGTACCGCGTGGGGACCGGGACGTCGCCGATCCGGAAGCCGAAGTGGACGACCTGCGCGAGGAATTGGGAATCGAACACGAAGTCGTCGGAGTTCCGCTCGAACGGGATCTTGGCGAGGACGTCGCGCGTGTAGGCGCGGAGGCCGGTGTGCGCGTCGCCGATGTTCTGGCCCAGGACGAAGTTCTCGCCGAGCGTGAGGAGGCGGTTCGCGACGTACTTCCACCACGGCATCCCTCCGGCGATCGCCTCGCGGCGCGTGCGGATGCGGGAGCCGAGCACGACGTCGCAGATGCCGAGGCGGAGGAACGTCAGCATCGCGGGGATCACGCGCGCGTCGTACTGGTAGTCCGGGTGCAGCATCACGACGATGTCGGCGCCGCGTTCGAGCGCCGCGCGGTAGCAGGTCTTCTGGTTGCCGCCGTATCCCTTGTTCGTCTCGTGGCGGATCGTGGCGATCCCGAGGTCGTTCGAGAGATCGACGGTGCGGTCGCGCGAGACGTCGTCGACCAGGACGATGTCGTCGACGCAGTCGCGTGGGATGTCGCGGAAGGTGCGCTCGAGCGTGCCGGCGGCGTTGTAAGCCGGCATCACCACGACGACCTTTTTCAGGTCGCGCGGCTTCACGTCGAGGTTCTCGAGGTCGAGAAGCGGGGCGCGTCGCACGGGAATCTCCACCTGGCATTGAACGCGGCGCGGCGCTCGATCGCAAGCGCGGCGATTGGGGTCCGAACCGACCCCTTCCAGCCGCCGTGCGGCACGCGCTAGACTCGCCGGTTTCTTTCGACCCCCGAGAATCCCGACACCCAGATGCCGCTCCGCGACATCGTCGTGCAGGGGGCCCGCGAGCACAACCTCAAGGGGATCGATCTCCGGATCCCCCGCGGTGCCCTCACCACCATCACCGGCGTCTCCGGTTCGGGGAAGTCGTCGCTCGCGTTCGACACGATCTTCCAGGAAGGACAGCGGCGGTTCCTCGAATCGCTTTCCGCGTACGCCCGCCAGTTCCTCGGCACGATCGAGAAGCCGAAGGTCGACCACGTCGAGGGGCTCTCCCCGACGATCTCGATCGACCAGAAGACGGTGAACCGCAACCCGCGCTCGACCGTGGGGACGATCACCGAGCTGTACGACCACCTCCGCCTGCTCTTCGCGCGGCTCGGGACGCCGCACTGCACCGGGTGCGGGCGCCTCCTGTCCGCCCAGACCCGCGACCAGATCGCCGCCCGACTCCTCGAGCGGGCCGAAGGCCGGCGCGTCGAGGTGCTCGCGCCGATCGTGCGCGGGCGCAAGGGCGAGTATCGACGGGAGCTCGACGAACTGCGCCAGAAGGGCTTCGTGCGGGCGCGCATCGACGGCGAGATGAAGCGGCTCGACGAGCCGATCCAGCTCGCCAAGTACGTGA
>CAZBOK010000630.1:0-2178 GCA_964493525.1 uncultured Phycisphaeraceae bacterium
GATCCTCGCGACGCGCTGCGTCGCCTGCCACGGTCCGAAGAAGCAGAAAGGCGACCTCCGCCTCGACTCGCTGGAAGCGGCGAAGGACGGCGGGAAGTCGGGCCCCGCGCTCGTCGAGAACGACGGCGCGGCGAGCGCGCTCCTGCGGCGCTCCGCGGGGCTCGACGGCAAAAAGGCGATGCCCGCGTCGGGCCGACGTCTCTCCGACGCGCAGCTCGCGACGCTCCGCGCGTGGATCGACCAGGGCGCGCGGTGGCCCGCCGGCGTCGAGATCGACGAGGGCTCGATCGAGGAGCCGCGCCATTGGGCGTACCAACCGATCGCCGCGCCGGCCCCGCCGCCGGTCGAATCGCTGCGCCATCCCGAGCTCGCGCGCACGCCGTTCGATCGCTTCGTGCTCGCGCGCATCGAACAGGAAGGTCTCGAACCCGCGCCGGAGGCCGACCGCGCGACGCTCCTGCGCCGCCTCTCGCTCGACCTCGTCGGGCTCCCGCCGACGCCGGAGGAGATCGACGCGTTCGCCGCCGACGCGAGCGCGGACGCGTTCGAGAAGCAGGTCGATCGGCTCCTCGCGTCGCCGCACTTCGGCGAGAAGTGGGCGCGCTGGTGGCTCGACCTCGCGCGCTACGCCGACACGCACGGCCACGAGAAGGATCCGCGCCGCACGATGTGGCGCTGGCGCGATTGGGTCATCGAGGCATTCGACGCCGACCTGCCGTTCGATCGCTTCACCGTGGAGCAGCTCGCCGGCGACCTGCTCCCGGACGCCAACGATTCGACGCGGCTCGCGACCGGCTTCCACCGCAACACGATGCGGAACGACGAGGGCGGCGTCGACCCGGAGGAGGATCGCAACCACATCCTCGTCGATCGCGTGAACACCACCGCGACGGTGTGGCTCGGCTCGACGCTCCAGTGCGCGCAGTGCCACGACCACAAGTTCGACGCGTTCACGCAGGACGACTACTACCGCTTCTACGCGTTCTTCGCGGACGCCGCGGAGGCGGAGGTGCCGGCGCCGACGCGCGAGCAGGTCGCGGAGGCCGAGCGCATCCGTGCCGCGATCGACGCGAAGCGCGCGGCGCTCGCGGCGCCGAACGCGGAGTGGGACGCGGCGCTCGCGAAGTGGGAGGCGCCCGCCGGATCGGAGCCGCGATGGCGCGCGCTCGTGCCGAGTGCGGCGTCGTCGCGCGGCAACGCGACGTTCACGATCGCGCAAGACGGCGCGGTGCTCGCCGGCGGCGCGAACCCGGATCAGGACGTCGTGACCGTCGTCGCCGCGGTCGAGCCCGCGGAGACCGCGACGATCACCGCGCTGCGGCTCGACGCGCTGACCGACCCGAGCCTGGTCGGCGGCGGCCCCGGCCGCGGCGGCAACGGGAGCTTCGTCGTCAGCAAGGTCACGGCGCGGCTCGGCGACGCGCCGCTCGCGTTCGCGACGGCGCGCGCGGACTACGTGCAGGCCGGGCACAGCGCGGAGAACCTCGTCGACGGGAAGGACGGCCCCGGCTGGGCGACCGACGCGTGGAAGGACGACGGCCACGTCGCGCGCAGCGTGATCCTCGTCCTCGCGGAGCCGGTGGCGATCGCCTCGCGCACGCCGATCACGATCGAGATCGCCGCGACGTCGCAGTGGCCGCGCGCGACGCTCGGCAAGTTCCGCCTGTCGGTCACCGGCGACCCGCGCCCGGAGCTGTCGCTCCCCGGCGACGACGCGATCCGCGCGATCCTCGCGCGCGCCCCCGAATCGCGCTCGGCCGACGAGACCGCGCTCTGCCGGACGCTGTTCCGCTCGATCGCGCCGCAGACGCGCGCGCTCCGCGCCGAGATCGCCGCCTTGGATGCGTCGATCCCGCAGCCGCCGACCGCACTCGAGATGGCGCCCGCGACGGAGCACCGCCCCACCCACCTCCTGCGGCGCGGCAACTTCCTCGACCCCGGCCCCGAAGTCGAAGCCGGGGTGCCCGCGGTCCTGCCGCCGATCACGCCGGGCCGGGACGGCGCGCGCGTCGATCGCCTCGCGCTCGCGCGTTGGCTCACGTCGCCGGACAACCCGCTCACCGCGCGCGTCGTCGTGAACCGCGTGTTCGCCGAGCTGTTCGGGCGCGGCATCGTCGCGACGCTCGACGACTTCGGCGTGCAGGGCGAGCCGCCGACGCACCCCGAAGCGCTCGACTC
>CAZBOK010000631.1:0-2178 GCA_964493525.1 uncultured Phycisphaeraceae bacterium
GGACGTGGCCGGATTTCTCGAAATCGCAGCACACGCCGGAGAGGTCGCAGCGGACGCGCGTCGCGTCGATCTCGCGCGCGAGTTCGGCATACAGCGCGGCGAGCTCGCGCTCCGGACCACCCGGTTCCGGTTCGCGCGTCACGTCAGACCGGCCGGCGCGGCGGCGGCGTCTTCGGCGGCGTCTTCGGCTTGTCGTCGAACGGGCGATCGAGCATCGCGTCGGCGCTGTCCGGGACGTCCGGCCGATAGGTGAGCGACTTCTTCCCCTTGATCTGCTCCTCGATGTCCGCGATCAGCTCGGCGGTGCCCTGGTATCGGAACTCGCGATCCTGCTCCATCATCTTGCGGATGAAGTAGTTCATGTGCGGCGAGATGCGACGCGACTGGAGCGCGGAGGACGACAACGCTTCGAGGATGCGCGCGGCGAGCTGCTCCTGCGTGCCCTCGCCGTGGAACGGCAGCTCTCCCACCGCGATCTGGAAGAGCGTCGCGCCGAGCGAGTAGATGTCGGATCGAACGTCGAGGTCGGAGATGCCGCGCGCCTGCTCGGGCGACATGTATGCGGCGGTGCCGAGCGTGGTGTCGTTCGACTCCGTCTTCGCTTCGTCGATGGAAGTCGCGAAGCCGAGGTCGATGAGCTTGACGGTGTTGTCGCGCGTGAGGAGCACGTTGTCCGGCTTCACGTCGCGGTGCAGGATCCCGTGGCCGTGCAGGTACTGCAGCGCGCGGCACGCCTGCAGGATGATGTAGAGCGCGGCGTCCTCGGGGAACTGCATGCCCTTGCGCAGGAGCAGGAGCAGCGACTCGCCGGGCACCCACTCCATGATGAACACGAGGCGCTCGAGTCCGTCCTTGTCCTTCACGTGACCGACGCGGTGGCCGCGGACGATGTTCGCGTGCTCGAGCTGCATCAGCAGCTTCGCCTCGCGCACGAAGCGGCGGCGCTGCACCGGGTCGCCGAGCAGCTCCTTGTGCATCACCTTCAGCGCGACCTCGCGGCCGCTCGAGTTCTCGCGGCCCTTGAACACCACCGCCGTGCCGCCGAAGCCGATGCGCTCGAGGTACGTGTATCCCGGGATCGACGGGACGTCCTCGCCGCCGGTCGCGCGCAGGAAGTCGACGCGCTCCTTCTGGAAGCCGGCGCGGATCATCAGGTCGTCGAGCGCGGTGCCGGGCCGCTGCGCCGCGAGGGCGAGCAGCTTCTCGGCGTTCTCTTTCGGGAGATGCCCCTTCTGAACGAGCACCGCGAGGAAGCGGAGGTCATCCGAGGAGAGCGGAGGCTGCATCGGCATCTCCGGCGCGCGAGGAAGGCGGATCGGGGCGCGCCGACGGCGGAAAGCGCGGAGGATACCGACGATTCGCGCGCTGAATCAAGCGAACGACAGTCGCGACGAAATCCGCGCGGGCCTCAAGCAGTTCTTGCCGCCGATCCGACACAAGGTGGCCACGGAGATCAGCACTCGCATCGCATTGGATGGGAATCGCATGGCGGCTCGCCCAGACGTCCAGGTGGTCCTGAAGTATTGCGAAGTGATCGACGAGTTCATCAAAGTCCGCGTCTTCGCGGATGACGAGGTCTCGCAGATCCCCGGCGCAGCTCAGATCAACAACCGGCGCGCGTATCAGAAGCTCGTCGTGCAGAGCTGCGTCCTCGACTACCAGGAGACGGTGAAGCCGCTCTTCGCGAAGTTCAATCGCATCTACAAGCCCGAAGCGCTCGAGGACGTCCTCTATCAGATCTGCGTCGAGGTGAACCCGCACCTCGAGATCCATCAGGTGAGCCTGCCGCTCTCGGAAGACGGCAAGGTCCCGCAGGACGACCAGGAGCGCCTGCGCTCGCGGCTGCAGTCGAAGGCGATCGGCATCGAGCGCGAGTTGATGGGCCGTGTGATCGGACAGAACGAAGCGGTCGCCGCGGTCTCGAAGGCGGTGAAGAAGGCCGCGGTCGGGCTGCGCGATCCGAAGAAGCCGATCGGCGTGTACCTGCTCGTCGGCTCCACCGGCACGGGCAAGACCGAGCTCGCGAAGGTCGTCGCATCGCATCTCTTCGGCAGCACCGCGAACCTCGTCCGCGTCGACTGCTCCGAGTTCGCGCTGCCGCACGAGTACGCGAAGCTGATCGGCGCCCCGCCCGGCTACATCGGCCACAACGAAGGCGGCTACCTCACCGAGGCGGTG
>CAZBOK010000632.1:0-2173 GCA_964493525.1 uncultured Phycisphaeraceae bacterium
CCCGACGTGCGTGAGCGCGTCGGCGATCGGCCCCTGCAGGAGCCGTTCGAGCGGGCACGCGATCGTCGGCGCTGTCGCGAGCACGTCGTCGAGAGCGCGCGCGCCTTCGAAGAACCGCGTGCTGTCCTCCGCCCAGCTCCGCGGCGGCGACTCGTGCCACTTCTTCTCGCCGCGCGCGAGGTGCACGCTCCAATCGAAGAGATCGCACACGTGCGCGAGGATCTGGCCGGCGGAGCGCGATGCGGGCGACGCGCGGAACTCCGAGAACCCCGCCGGCACGTCGCGCAGCGTCTTGCCGCCGCGGTAGACCAGAGCCGCGAGCGCGTGACGCGTCAGCTCGCGCGCCGAATCCGTCGGTATCGCCATCGGAAAGCTCCCTCGATCAACCCGCCGAATCGAACGCGCGGCGGATCCATGCGACGAGTTCGGCATCGACCTCCGATGCCTTCGTGACCCGGACCTTGTACTGGCACATCTGGCCCGCGGGCAACACCTCGAGGCGATCGGTCGCTTCGACGCCCTTCATGTTGAGCCCGACGTCGACGCGCGTGTTCGTCGCGGGCCCCACCATCGCGAACTGCTTCTTGCGGCGCAGGCTCACGTACGCCTTCTTCGGCGCGACCTCGAACGGACCGAACTTGCCGATCGCCGCCAGGAGCTTGTCGTGGATCGGGCGCAGCGCCGCCTTCGCGCCGGTGTAGATCGCGTCGAGCGGATCGCCCGCCGCGGCGACGCCCGCGCGTCCGAACGGTCCCGATTTCTGCACGTAGTGGACCAGCGTGTTCGCGTCGCCGTGGCCCATGCCGAGATCCTGCTTCAGCAGGTCGCGAATCGCGCCGAACTTCGCGAGCCCGCTCGCCTTCACGATCTTGCCGAGCTCGGCGAGCGATTTCCCGGTCCGCTTCTCGATGTTCGCGAGCTGGTTCTGCAGCGCCTTGTCGACGTCCATGTCGTCTCCCGTCGCGGGCGCGCGATGTTATCGAGCAGCGCCGGTCGCGGCGGTGACGCGCAGCGCGAATTCGACGACGCGGTTCTCCGCCCAGCGGCGGTCGAGGTCACCGGGCGCGACGCGCGCGGCGACGAACGCCACGTGGCCGCCGTGATCCGTGACGAGCGTCGTCACGTTCGCGTTGCCGCGCACTTCGGGGCTCTCGAACGCGTCCGCCGGGACGATCGAGTCGTCGCGCGCCGCGATCAAGAGGGTCGGCGTGCGGATCGCCGGCACGATCGGGAGGGCGCTCGCGCGCGCGTAGTAGTCGGCGGCGCCCGCGAACCGGAACGACGGCGCGGTGAAGCGTTCGTCGAACTCGCGGATCGACCGGACTCCGGCGAGACGCGCGGCGTCGTACCGATCGGGGAAGAGCGCGGCCTTGCGCGCGAGCATCGCGCGGAGGTCGCCGAGGTAGCGGCGCTGGTAGAGGCCGTTCATCCGACCGCGGTCGATCGCGTCGGCGCACGCGGCGAGATCGATCGGCGCCGACACCGCGGCGGCGCCGGAGAACCACACCGGCGGCGCCGCGCCGAGCTCGCCCGCGAGCTTGATCGCGACGTTTCCGCCCAGCGAGAAGCCGGCGATCACGAAGCGCGCGGCGCGATCCGCGGCGAGCTCGCGCATCACCGCGAGCGCGTCGATCGTGAGTCCGGAGTGGTAGAGCGTCGGCGTGCGCGGCTCGGTGCCGCCGCAGTTGCGGAAGTTGAGGCGGACGACGTTCAACCCGCGCGCGAACGCCTTGTCGGCGGTGCCCGCCATGTATCCCGCCGACGCCGAGCCGCCGAGCCCGTGCAGGAGGACGAGCGTCGCGGCCGCGGCGCGGTCGTCCTGCCAGTCGCACAGCGCGACGACCTCGGTGTCCGGCTCGGTGCGGAACGTCCGCGACTCGGTCCGGCGCAGCGCGCGCAGCCGACGCGGGAGGAGCGCCCCCGCGATCGTCATCGCATGACCGGAACGGAGGAGCGGATGCGCGACGAACGCGGGCGTCGTCGCGATCATCCTTCGGCTCGGACGACTCGGATCAGCGAGCGGCGGTCAGGAGCCGCGGCGGCGCGCGGCGATGCCGGATGCGACGAGCGTGTGCGCGCAGTCGCCGGGGCGCAGCGCCACGTCGAAGAGGACCGTCGTGTCGGGGTAGCGGCGCAGCGCCACGTCCTTCAGCTTGTCGAGCGTCAGCTCTTC
>CAZBOK010000633.1:0-2167 GCA_964493525.1 uncultured Phycisphaeraceae bacterium
CTGAAGGGCGACCACGACGTCCTGTGCTTCACGCGGCCCGACGTGGTGAGCGCGATCCACGAGGCGTACTTCGAAGCCGGCGCGGACATCGTCGAGACCAACACGTTCAACTCGACGTCGATCTCGCAGGCGGACTACGGGCTCGAATCGATCGCGCGCGAGATGAACGCCGTCAGCGCGCGCCTCGCCCGCGCCGCGGCGGACAAGTGGTCGACGAAGGAGAAGCCGCGCTTCGTCGCCGGCGCGCTCGGGCCGACCAACCGCACGGCGTCGATCTCGCCCGACGTGAACGACCCGGGCAAACGCAACGTCACCTTCGAGCAGCTCGTCGCCGCGTACCGCGAGGCGACGCTCGGGCTCGTCGAAGGCGGCTCCGACCTCATCCTGATCGAGACGATCTTCGACACGCTGAACGCGAAGGCCGCGATCTTCGCCGTGCTCGACGTGTTCGAGTCGATTGGGCGCTCGCTGCCGCTGATGATCTCCGGCACGATCACCGATGCGTCGGGCCGCACGCTCTCCGGACAGACGGCGGAAGCGTTCTGGATCTCCGTCGCGCACGCGAACCCGATCGCGATCGGACTGAACTGCGCGCTCGGCGCGAAGGAGTTGCGGCCCTACGTGCAGGAGCTGTCGCGCATCGCGCCGACGCACGTCTCCGCGCACCCGAATGCCGGCCTGCCGAACGCGTTCGGCGAGTACGACCAGTCGCCGTCGCACATGGCCGGCATCCTCCGCGAGTTCGCCGACGCCGGGCTCCTGAACCTGGTCGGCGGCTGCTGCGGCACGACGCCCGAACACATCCGCGCGATCGCCGGCGCGATGCGCGGCGTCCGCCCGCGCGCGATCCCCGCGATCGAGCGGCACACGCGCCTCGCGGGCCTGGAGCCGCTCGTCATCCGCGGCGATTCGAACTTCGTGAACGTCGGCGAGCGCACCAACGTCACCGGCTCGCGGCAATTCGCCAAGTTGATCAAGGAGTCGCGCTACGACCAGGCGCTCGCCGTCGCGCGCCAGCAGGTCGAGAACGGCGCGCAGATGATCGACATCAACATGGACGAGGCGATGCTCGACTCGGAGGCCGCGATGGCGACCTTCTGCCGGTTGATCGCCGGCGAGCCCGACATCTCGCGCGTGCCGGTGATGGTCGACTCGTCGAAGTGGTCGGTCATCGAGCAGGGCCTGAAGAACGTGCAGGGCAAGTGCGTCGTGAACTCGATCAGCCTGAAGGAGGGCGAAGAGGAGTTCCTGAAGCACGCGCGGCTCGCGCGCCGCTACGGCGCCGCGGTCGTCGTCATGGCGTTCGACGAGAAGGGGCAGGCCGACACGGTCGAGCGCAAGGTCGACATCTGCCGGCGCAGCTACCGGATCCTCACCGAGACCGTCGGCTTCCCGCCCGAGGACGTGATCTTCGACCCGAACATCTTCGCGGTCGCGACCGGCATCGAGGAGCACGACGGTTACGCGGTGGCTTACATCGACGCGTGCCGGCGCATCAAGGCCGAGCTGCCGTACGCGCTCGTGTCGGGCGGCGTGTCGAACGTCTCGTTCTCGTTCCGCGGCAACGAGCCGGTGCGCGCGGCGATCCACTCGGTGTTCCTGTACCACGCGATCAAGGCCGGCATGGACATGGGCATCGTGAACGCCGGCCAGCTCGCCGTGTACGAGACGATCGCGCCCGACCTCCGCGAGCGCGTCGAGGACGTGATCCTGAACCGTCGCAAGGACGCGACCGAGCGGTTGCTCGCCGCGGCGGAGTCGTTCAAGGGCAAGCTCGAGGAGAAGGTCGAGGACCTCGCGTGGCGGAACGCCGAAGTCGACGAGCGGCTCGCGCACGCGCTGGTGAAGGGGATCACCGACTTCATCGACGTCGACACCGAGGAGGCGCGGAAGAAGTACGGCCGGCCGATCCTCGTCATCGAAGGCCCGCTGATGAAGGGGATGAACGTCGTCGGCGACCTCTTCGGCTCCGGGAAGATGTTCCTGCCGCAGGTCGTGAAGAGCGCGCGCGTGATGAAGAAGTCGGTCGCGTACCTGATCCCGTTCCTCGAAGCGGAGCGCGCGGCGGGTGGCGCCAGCGCGGCGCCGAAGTCGAAGGGGAAGGTCGTGATGGCGACCGTGAAGGGCGACGTGCACGACATCGGCAAGAACATCGTCGGCGTCGTCC
>CAZBOK010000634.1:0-2147 GCA_964493525.1 uncultured Phycisphaeraceae bacterium
ACCGACGAATCGTTGATGCCGCGGCTGCGGCGCACGTGGGCGTCGTGGAATTACCACCTCGACGACGACCGCGCGAACGGCGCATGCGTGACCTACTGGATGAACCGGCTGCAGTCGCTCGCGACGCCGACCCAGTACTTCGTCACGCTGAACCGCGGCTCCGCGGTCCGCGCCGAGCGCGTGCTCGCCCGATTCACCTACACGCATCCGGTCTTCACCGCGGACGCCGTGCGCGCGCAGGGAATGCACGCGCGTCTCATCGATCACGATCGCGCGTCCTACTGCGGGGCGTGGTGGCGGAACGGGTTCCACGAAGACGGCGTGGTGAGCGCGCTCGCCGTCGCGCAACGACTCGGCGTGGAGCAGCCGCTCGGAGCGGCGTCGTGAGCGGACTCGCGAGCGCGATCTACGAGGGCCGCATCCTGCACGTGCGCCACGGACCGCGACCGCATCGCTTCGAGTACGACGTGCAGCTCTTCTACCTCGACCTCGACGAGATCGACCGCCTCCCGCTGCACCGCGCGGTTTGGCGTCGCGGGCGCTTCGGACTGTTCTCGTTCGCGCGCCGGGACTACCTCGCGCATCCGGATCGCACGCTCAAGGACTCGGTGCTCGATCGCGTCGAAGCGCGGCTCGGCCGCCGACCGTCGGGCCCGGTGCGGATGCTCGGGCACGTCCGCTGGCTCGGCTCGGTCTTCAACCCGGTGACGTTCTGGTACTGCTTCGCTGCAGACGGCGAGACGCTCGAAGCGATCGTCGCGGAGATCACGAATACGCCGTGGCGCGAGCGTCACGTGTACGTGATCGCCGCGGACGGCCGCCGCGCGCACGGCGAGTTCGACAAGGAGTTCCACGTCTCGCCGTTCTTCGACCTGGCGCAACGCTACCGCTGGGACGCGAGCGTTCCGGGCCGCACCATCGACTTCGCGATGTCGAACTCCGAGTCCGGCGTCGAGGTGTTCCACGCGCGCCTCGCACTCGAGCGCCGCGAGCTCTCGACGTCGCGCGTGCTGCGGATGGCGCTGCGCCGCCCGCTCGGCGCGCGGCACGTCCTCGGCGCGATCTGGTGGCAGGCGCTGCGGCTGTGGTGGAAGCGCACGCCGTCGTTCCGCCATCCGGCGCGCCGCGCGGCGGCGTGGGTCGGGAGATGAACATGGAACTCGTGAAGGATCTCGATCGCGGGGCGGCGGCCGGCGCTTCGTCGTTCTGGCGGCGCGCGGTTCTCGCGCGGCTCGCGTCGTTTTGCGGCGGAGAGATCGAGGTCGTCGATGCCGCCGGCGCGACGCGCGTCGGCAGCGCGGCGATCGACGGCTCGAGCGCGCGCCTCGTGGTGCATCGCGACCGCTTCTGGCGGCGCCTCGCGCTCGGCGGATCGCTCGGCGCCGCGGAGGCGTACGTCGACGGCGATTGGGACGCGGACGATCTCACGGCGGCGGTGCGGCTGTTCGCGCGCAACCTCGACGCGGTGGATCGGATCGACGGCGGCGCGACGCGGCTGCTCACGGCCGGCACTCGCGTCGCTCACTTCCTCGCGCGGAACACGCGACGCGGCGCGCGCCGGAACATCGCGGCGCACTACGACCTCGGCAACGACTTCTTCGAGCTGATGCTCGACGACACGCTCACGTATTCGTGCGGCCTGTTCGAGCGCGACGACTCGACGCTGCGCGACGCAAGTCTCGCGAAGATCGATCGCCTGTGCCGTCAGCTCGCGCTCGGACCGCGCGATCACCTGCTCGAGATCGGCTCCGGTTGGGGCGCGCTCGCGATCCGTGCGGCCGCGAAATTCGGCTGCCGCGTCACGACCACGACGTTGTCGCAGCGCCAGCACGAAGTCGCGGTGCGCCGCGTCGCCGAGGCCGGGCTCTCCGATCGCGTGGAGGTGCTGCTCGCCGACTATCGCGACGTCCGCGGCACGTATTCGAAGCTCGTGTCCGTCGAGATGATCGAGGCCGTCGGCGCGGAATTCCACGACACGTTCTTCCGCGCCTGCGCCGAGCGACTCGCGCCCGACGGCTTGTTCGCGATGCAGGCGATCACGATCGCGGATCGCCGCTTCGATCGAGCGCGGCGCGAGGTCGACTTCATCAAGCGGCACATCTTCCCCGGCAGCTGCATCCCGTCGGTCACCGCGCTCGTGTCCGCCG
>CAZBOK010000635.1:0-2139 GCA_964493525.1 uncultured Phycisphaeraceae bacterium
GTTTCAAGCATTCATCCATCACGCGGGTCGCGCCGCCCGCGCTTCCCTCCATCAAGAATGGATCGCGCGCGCGGACGCGCGGCGCGGCGGCGGCGCGGATCGGTAGAACAACGGGCATGTCGCCCGCCGTCGATCCCGCACGCCTCCGTTCGTTGATCCGCGCGCTCCCGAAGTCCGACCTCCACCTCCATCTCGACGGGTCGCTGCGGCTCGAGACGTTGATCGAGCTGTCGCGCGCCGCGAAGGTCGAGCTGCCGTCGAACACTCCCGGCGGGCTGCGCGAAACGGTCTTCAAGGATCGCTACCGCAACCTGCCCGAGTACCTCGAAGGCTTCCGCTACACGGTTGCCGCGCTGCAGACCGCGGAGTCGCTCGAGCGCGCGACCTACGAGCTGTGCGAGGACTGCGCGTCCGAGGGCGTGTGCTACGTCGAGATCCGCTTCGCCCCGCAACTGCACGTGTCGCCGTCGCTGTCGCTCGAGGACGTCGCGCGCGCGGTCGCAAGAGGGCTCGCGCGCGCGGAGCGCCGCCTGAACGATGCGCCGGAGGTGAAGTCGGGCGCGCGGCCGCCGTTCGTCGGCGCGATCGTGTTCTGCGCGCTGCGCTTCTTCATGAAGGAGTTCGGCCCGGGCTACGCGGCGTACTTCGACCAGGCCCGCTGGTCGCCGGCCACGGAGGTGTTCGCGCGCGCGAGCCTCGATCTCGCTCGCGCGGCGGCGCATCTGAAGAACGTCGAAGGGTTGCCGATCGCCGGGCTCGACCTCGCGGGGCAGGAGAAGGGCTACCCGGCCGCGGATCACAAGGAGGCGTTCGAGGTCGCGCACCAGGCGTTCCTCGGCAAGACGGTGCATGCCGGCGAGGACTACGGTCCGGAGTCGATCTTCCAGGCGATCGGCGACCTGCACGCGGACCGCATTGGTCACGGGACGTGGCTGTTCGACGCGGCGCGGATCACCGATCCTTCGATCGCGGATCGCTCGGCGTACGTCGAGCGGCTCGCGCAATACGTCGGCGACCGGCGCATCACCGTCGAGGTCTGCCTCACCTCGAATCAACAGACGGTGCCCGAGCTCGCCGGCGATCTCGCTCGCCATCCGTTCGGCGAGATGCGGCGGCGCCGCCTCTCGGTCACGCTGTGCACCGACAACCGGCTGGTGTCGAACACGACGGTGTCGAACGAGGTCGAGCGCGCGGTCGCCACGTTCGGGCTCACGACGAAGGAACTGTGCGACGTGCTGACCTACGGCTTCAAGCGGTCGTTCTTCCCGCGCCCGTACCTCGAGAAGCGCGCCTACGTGCGCACGGTGCTCGACGTGATGGAGCGCACGGTGGCGGAGTGGGAATCGGGCCGCGAGTGATGGACCGCTCGCCCGTGCGACCGCACGTCTTCTTGATCGGATTCCGTGGCGCCGGGAAGACGACGGTGGGGCGGCTGCTCGCGCGGCGCCTGGGGGCGCGGTTCGTCGACGTCGATGACGTGATCGCGAAGCGCACCGGGCGGCCGGCGGGGGAGATCCTCGCACGATTCGGGGAGCCGGAGTTCCGGCGCATCGAAGCGACGGCGCTCGAGTCGGCGGTGCGGGGGAGCGCGGCGGTGATCGCGACCGGCGGGGGCGTCGTGACGCGCGCAGCGAACCGGGCGGTCTTGCGACGGACCGGCCTCGTCGTCTGGCTCCGCGTCGGCGCCGCCGAGACCGTGCGCCGACTCGCGCGCGGGAGATCGCGTCCTGCGCTCACGACGCTCTCGCCCGCCGCGGAAGCGCGGCTGCTCCTGAAGCGTCGCGCGCCGCTGTATCGGTCGGCCGCGGACGTCGCGATCCGCTGCGGCGCCGACTCACCGAATCGTCTCGCGGACCGGATCGCACGCTTGGTTCATCGCGCTCGCGACCGATAGACTCGAACACCGCCGGGGCGATGCCGACGCAACCGGCCGGCGGACGGCGGATCCGAGCGTGAGAGTCCTGCGCAGCTTCTTCTCGACGACGATCCTCGCGGCCGCGTTCGTGGCCGCGCCGGGGACGGTCCGTGCCGCCAGCAACGAGACGGCGATCGAGGAAGCGCGCCACGCGTTCGTCGACGACGTCACGAACGCGGAAGCGCGGCTGCGTCAAAGTCCGCCGTTAATTTTTCGAGGAGCGT
>CAZBOK010000636.1:0-2135 GCA_964493525.1 uncultured Phycisphaeraceae bacterium
GATCGAGACGCGCTTCACGCCCGCGGCGTGCGCGTGCGCGCCGAGCGCGACGATCGATGCGAGTGCGGCGACGAAGACGGCTCGATGCGGTGAGCCAACGCGAGAGAAACGATCCATGTGCGGTCCTCCGACCGCGAGATGGACGCGGGACGCGCCCGCGCACCGACATGGATTCGCCGCGATTCGCTTCGGTCGCCGGTCAGTCTTCCCGCACGCGCACGTTGCGGAAGCGCAGGATCGAGTTCACGTCGTGGTTCTGCAGCCCGACGAACCCTTCGCGCCCGCGGCTCCCCTTGAAGGTGCAGGTGACCTTGTCGTTCAGCTTCACCGTGAAGTCCTGGTCCTTCACCGTGATCTCGTAGCGGTTCCACTCGCCGGGCGGATTGCTCGCGAGCACCGTGGCGTCCGCGAAGCTGTAGATCGAGCCCGAGCCTTTCACGCCGCCCGCGTCGCTGATCTGCACCTCGTACCCCTCGTTCACCGCGGTCCACGGGTCGTCAGAGGCGTTCGGGAAGCGGACGTAGACGCCGGAGTTGTCGGCGGGCTTCGTCGTCTTCCACTCGACCGTCAGCGTGAAGTCGCGGAAGCGGCGCTCGGGCCACCACAGCAATCCCATCCCGCCCTCGGTCAACAGCTCGCCGTGGTCGACCTTGAACGCGCCCGGGCCGCAGTGCGTCCACGTGGCGAGGTCGGCGTCCGTGCCGCCGGTCGCGGGGAACAGCGTGTAGGCGCCGTCCGCGTCCGGCTTCGGCGCGCGCGAGCACCAGTCGAGCGCGCGCGCGATCAGCTCCTGGAAGACCGGATCGGCCTCCGAGTCGGGGCCGTGCCCGAGGATCGAGTAGAAGACGCGACCGCGGCCGTACGACTTCACCCACGTCACCGGGCGCACGCGCGCGTCCTTGCCCTCGCTCGGGTCGGTCGCCGCCTGCAGCACGAGCTTGTCGTCCGTCGCGCAATCCTTCAGGTGATAGAACTCGTCCTTCACCGGCCACGCGGTGGCGAGGCCCTTCACCGACTTCACGAACGGGAACGCGGGCTGCGCGAGGTCGACCGTGAACGGACCGTAGGGCGGATGCGTCTCGAAGCGGCCGCCGACCATCGCGTCGTAATCCGCGCATCCAGGATGCGAGTCGGCCGCGCAGTGGAACCCGACGAACCCGCCGCCGTCGCGGACGAACTTCACGAGCGACGCCTTCGCCTCGGGCGTGAGCCCGAGCTCGCCCTGCGTGTAGGCGAGGATCACGCGGAAGCGCGCGAGGCCGGCCGCGTCCGCGAGCGCGATCGACGCCCGCTTCGGGTGCTCCTTGTCGTCGAGCCGCAACCTCTCGAACGCGAACTCGCCGCGCGGCTCGAGCGCGCCGAGGAGCGTCGCGAGGTTCTTGTCGAACTCGTGAAACCCGCCGCCCGAAAGCACGAGGACGGGAATCTTCGCGGGGGTCGGTTCGATGGCGGGGGCGGCGAACGCGAGGAGTGCGGCGAGGATCGGGAGCATGGCGCGAGATCCTAGCGATGGCGCGCCGGTGACGCGTTCAGTCGGATCCCGCGCGTGGCGTCGCGCGCGGATCCAAGCGGCCGTGGGGGAGGGTCGCGTCGGTGAGCTGCCACGATCGCGGCGATGCGACCGGCGCAGAACGAGCCGTCGGTTCTGTTGCGCGCCAGCGGTGGAACCAAGCGGCGGAGCTGTAGGGATCGACGTTGCCGGAGAAGTGGATGCTGTGTCGACGCGCGTTGTTGAGGACGTAGAGCAGCGTGTTCCGCACATCGAGCGTCGACCCGAGCACGCGAGAGTGGAAGCGGTCGGCGAACACGCGACCCGTTCGGTTCAGTGCCGAATTCAAGTGCCGCGCGATGCGAACGAGCAGACCCTGCATCCCGCGGGACAGAGCGCGCGAACTCTCCGCCTCGACGACGAAGTGCAGGTGATTCGACATCACGCTGAAGTGCACGAGCCGGAAGTCGCCGCGCTCGCGACCGGCGAGGAACGCGGACTTCAGTGCACGCGCCGAGCGAAGTGATCGCAGCGTCGGCATTCCGCGAACGACGCGCACGGTGACGTGCACTGGCGTGAGTCGAGCGAACTGCGCGCGCTTCGCATGCGCGACGCGCCGTTGGCGTCCGACGATCCGCTTGCGTCC
>CAZBOK010000637.1:0-2128 GCA_964493525.1 uncultured Phycisphaeraceae bacterium
CGCTGGCACATCTCGCTGTCGACGTGGTTCCGCGACTACCTCTACATCCCGCTCGGCGGCAATCGCGGCGGCGAGTGGAAGACGTACCGCAACCTGCTGATCGTGTTCTTCCTGTGCGGCCTGTGGCACGGCGCGAGTTGGACGTTCGTGATCTGGGGCCTGCATCACGGACTGTTCCTCGTGCTGGAGCGGCGCGGTCTGAAGGGGTTGCTCGAACGCTCACCGGTCCCCGTGCGCCACGCCTACACGCTGCTCGTCGTGCTGGTCGGCTGGGTCTTCTTCCGCGCGCCGTCGCTCGGCTACGCGCTGGCGTGGCTGCAAGCGATGGCCGGCTTCGCGCCGTCGTCCGGGACGATGGTGCTCACGACGTCGACGCTGAACCCGCTGTTCTGGACGTCGCTGGTCGCGGGCATCGTCGGCTCGGCGCCGATCGTGCCGTGGCTGCTCGCGAAGATCGAGTCGGCGCGCGTCGCGGCGAAGTCCCCCGCGCGGTTCGAGATCGCGCTCGGCATCGCGAGCAACGCCGTCGTGTTCCTCGTGTTCTTCCTGTGCGCCGCCGCGCTCTCGTCGAGCACGCACAATCCGTTCATCTATTTCCGGTTCTAGAACGTGATCGCCGCACGAGTCGCCACCATCCGACGGACCTCCGCAGCGATCATGGTGCTGTGGTTCCTCGCGGCGTTGCTCCTGCCGTGGATCGACTCGGCGTTCCACATCGACCCGGCGCCGCCGGTCTCCGAGCTGCGCGACTTCGCCGCGCTCGACGGCGAGCGGCTCCTGAAGGAGTGGAAGATCCGCGAGTGGACGAGCGCTTACGAAGCGTGGTTCAACGACCACTTCGGCTTCCGCAACGGGCTGGTCCGATCGAGCTCGTGGATCCGCGTGCATCTCTTCCACACGTCGCCGAAGAAGGACGCGGTGCTCGGGGAAGGCGACTGGCTCTACCTCGGCGGTCTGCCTCAGTACGTGACGCGCGGTCTCACACCGTTCTCGCCCGAGGAGCTCGAGCGATTCCGCTTCGGCGTGCAGGGCTGGCGCGACTTCTGCGCGCACTACGGATCGCAGCTGATCCTCGGGCTGATCCCCGACAAGCAGGAGATCTACCCGGAGCATCTGCCGGCGCGCGAACGGTTGATCGGCAAGCAGACGCGCACGGAGCAACTGGTGCGTGCGCTCGACGGTGCGGGCGTCGAGCTCGTCGACCTGCGCGCGCCGTTGCTCGCCGGCAAGGTCGGCGGCGAGGTGTTCCTGCACACCGACTCGCACTGGAACTCGCGCGGCGCATGGCTCGGCTACCGCGCGCTGCTCGATCGCGTCGCCAAGTTCTTCCCCGCGGTCGCGCCGTTCGAGCCCGAGGCGACGCACTTCACGCGCTTCTCCGATTCGATCGGCGATCTCTCGCGCATGATCTGCGTCGAGTCGCTCTCGCACGAGGACATCGGCTCGATCGACTTGAAGCGACCGTCCTCGAAGCGCGAACCGTATCCGCTGTCGCCGGAGCTGACCGCGCAAGTCGTCCCGCACAACACGTTCGTCGGCGGCACCGGGCGGAAGGAGCAGCCGACTGCGCTCCTGTTCCGCGACTCGTTCACGATGCCGCTCGCCGATCTGATCTGCGAGAGCTTCGAGCGTTGCGTCGTGATGCACATGCGCGGGCAGGTCGCGCGCATCCCGTTCGTGCCCGAGCTCGTCGCGCGCGAGCGGCCCGACGTGACGATCGTGTTCTCGGTCGACCGCTACCTGATGGGCGAGCTGCCCGAGGAGGTCGCGCGCGTCGGCGGCGCGCTCGACGCGGCGGCGGTCGCGGCGAAGTACCGGCCGGTCGGCGCGCTCGGGAAGGGCGGCGGCGCGGCGTCGTTCGCGGCGCCGTGCGCGGCGGTCCCGACGGGCAAGCGTCTGCGCGTCGACGCGACGTTCACGAACCCGCGCGCCGCGCCCGTCGTCGTGTCGTGGCGCCCCGCGGACGGCAGCGAGCAGCGGGTCGGCGTCGACGCGCGCGCCGGGTGGTATCGCGTGCGGGTCTACACGCCGGCGGTCGGATCGACAGGGGAGGTTCGCGTCAGCTTCGGCGATGCGCTCGCGGCCGACGGACTCGAATCGATCGAGGTCGCGGCGGAGGAGTGATCGG
>CAZBOK010000638.1:0-2127 GCA_964493525.1 uncultured Phycisphaeraceae bacterium
GATCCTTCCCGTTGGTCTGCCGCGGGTCCTTGAGCTGTGCGGCGAGGTCGTGGCTCGAGAGGCCGATGAAGACCATCTTCGTCTCGGGCGGCGGCAGCCTCCAGTTGGGAGCCCCGGGCGGCGCGCGAGTCCCGTAGATCGCGGGCGAATTGTGCGTCGCATGGCACGTCGAGCACGCGAAGCCGGGCACGCCGTCGCCGCGCGGGCCGCGCGTCACGTTCTGCGCGTGCGGCCGGCTGTCGTCGAACTGCAGCGGTGCGTCGCCCGGGATGTGGCAGTTCTGGCAGCGCGGGTGCTGCAGCACGGCGCGCACCGTCTCGAACGCGGCGACGCCGTCGATCCCGGTCGCGGCCGCGTGCTTGGGCGCGCTCGGCGAATCGAGCGTGCGCGCGCACGTCACGACCGCGGCGACGAGGATCGCCGTCATGATCGGCGTCATGATGCATCCGGTCGGTTTCATCCGGCGTCCTTCGCGAGGAGGTCGAACGGCAAGCGGCGCAGTCGGCGCCCCGTCGCGGCGAACACGGCGTTCGCGAGTGCGGGCGCGATCGGCGGGACGCCGGGCTCGCCGACGCCTCCGGGTTTCTCGGCGCTCTCGACGACGTGCGCCTCGACGGCCGGCATGTCCTGGATCCGCAGCATCCGGTAGTCGTGGAAGTTCGACTGCTGGACGCGGCCTTCGCGCAGCGTGATCTCTCCGAGCAGCGCGGCGGTGAGCGCGAACGCGGTCGCGCCTTCGAGCTGAGCGATCACCCCGTTCGGGTTCACGCAGACGCCGCAGTCGATCGCGACGACCACGCGATGCGCACGGATGCGGCCGGCGTCGACCGATGCCTCGACGACGGCGGCGACGAAACTCCCGAACGACTCGTGCACCGCGAAGCCGCGCGCGCGGCCCGGCGCGAGCGGGAGCAATTCGGCGCGGCTCGCGGCGAGCTCGAGCGCGCCGAGGTGGCGGGGATGTTCGGCGAGCAGGGCGCGACGATAGTCGAGGGGATCCCGTCCGGCAGCGTGCGCGAGCTCGTCGATGAACGACTCGATCGCGAACGCGGTGTGGGTGTGGCCGACGGAGCGGAACCAGAGCACCGGCACCGCCGAGCGCGGCGAGTGCAGCTCGACGCGGTGAGCGGCGACGGCGGACAGGTACGGCGAGTCGAACGCGCCCTCGACGGACGTGTGGTCGACGCCGTTCTCGATCATCTTGTCGGCGAAACGCGTCCCGGTCGCGATCGACTGGCCGGCGATCACGTGGGACCAGGCGACCGGCATCCCGCGGTCGTCGAGCGCCGCGCGCAGGCGATGGAAGAATTGCGGCCGGTAGTACCCGCCGCGCATGTCGTCCTCGCGCGTCCACGTGACCTTCACGGGAGCGCGGGTCGCTTTCGCGAGATGCGCCGCTTCGCTCACGAAGTCGCTGGTCGACGTCGCGCGCCGGCCGAACCCGCCGCCGGAGAACAGCGTGTGCACGCGGACTCGATCGAGCGGCAGGCCGAGGATCTTCGCGGTGTTCTCGCGATCGACGGTCTGGAACTGCGTCCCGGCCCAGACTTCCGCCGCGCCGTCGGCGATGCGGACGGTGCAGTTCAACGGCTCCATGGTCGCGTGGGCGAGGAACGGCGCGTCGTACTCGGCGGCGATCACGCGCGACGACGCCGCGAGCGCCTGCGCCGCGTCGCCGCGTTCGGCCGCGCGCGCGCCGCGCCCGCCGTCGGCGAGGCGGCGATACTCCGCGCGCATCGCGTCGGTGTCGACGCCCGCGCCGTCGCCGAGGTCCCACTCGATGCGCAGCGCGTCGCGCCCGAGCCGCGCGGCCCAGAAGTGGTCGGCGACGACCGCGACGCCGGAGGGGATCTCGACCACGTGGCGAACTCCGGGCACGGCCCGCGCGGCGTCCGCGTCGAACGAAATCACGCGCCCGCCGAACACCGGAGACCGTGCGACGACCGCGGTCAGTATCCCGGGGAGTCGCATGTCGATGCCGTACACCGCGCGCCCGGTCACCTTCACTGCGGAGTCGAGCCGCAGCGTCGGCTGGCCGATGCGCGTCCAGCGCTCGCGAGTCTTCAACGTCACGCTCGCGGGCGGCCGGGTCGCGGCGGCCGCTTCGGCGAGCTCGCCGAACCTGGC
>CAZBOK010000639.1:0-2122 GCA_964493525.1 uncultured Phycisphaeraceae bacterium
GCTGGTTCCGGGACACGCCGTCACGCAAGACGGCCCGCATCCTGCTGCGCGCCGCGGAACGCGCCGGAACGATCGACCCGGCGATCCGCGCATGCATGTTCCTCTTCGTGCACTCAGCGGGCGACGCGAGCGCGGTCGCATACACAGACCGTGCGTTCGAGGATCCGGCGCGTCGCATCGCCGTCTCATCGCGTTTCGAAGCGGCGATCGATGCGCTCGGCGACGACGCGGACGGGAAGGCGGTGCTCCTCCGACTCGCGTCTCACCTGCATCCGCCGGAGGATCGTGACGGGCGACTGCGACTGATCCTCCGCGGGTTCATCATCGACCGCGCAGTGAACGAGACGCTGCCGGCGCTCCGCGCGGGGATCGACTCGTGTCCGGACGAGCGCGTGCTCGCGACGATGGCGGAGCTGCACGCCCCCGCCGACGCGATCCTGGCGATGAAAGAACTCCTGGAGCGGGCGCACGACCAGCCCGCGCGCTCGGAGGAAACGCTCGCGCGACACCTCGCGATGATCGTCCGCGCGATCCGCGCCGCGGGCGCGACGCCGTTCCTCCTCAGCTATCCGGAGCCGCAATCGCTTCCGGACGCGGCGCGGGATCGCGTCGCACGCGACCTCGGGGTGCGAGTGATCGACGTGCGTCCGGTGTTCGACCGGCTCTCGAAGTCGATGCCCCGCGCCGCCCTGTTCGTGCGGGACGGACACGCGAGCGCGGGCGGCTACCGGGTGATCGCGGAGCAGGTCGCTCCCGCGATCATCGAGGCCGCGGGGCGCTGACTCGATTCCGACGGCGGCGAGCTCGGCCACGGGAAAACCGGATCAAGTGACGATCGGCGCTTGCACCTTTTCTCCTCCAGTCGCTGGCCCGCGACGCGGTCTCGGGAAACACTTCGCCTCGATTCCCGCCCCACCTGTCCCCGCCGTCGAGGACACGTCGAACCCGATGGACCCGCGCTCCGCGACCGCAGCACCGTCGTGTGAAGTCCACGCCGCGCCCGTTGCCGGGGGCGACGGCGTGCTCACGCCGGAGGCGCTCCGCTTCCTCGCCGAGCTGACGCGCGAGTTCCGACCCGAGCTCGACCGACTCCTGACCGCACGCCGCGAGCGCCGCGCCGATCGAGCCGGCCGCGCTCGCGGCGCCGGCGGTCCGCGGTTCGACTTCCCCGCGGAGACGCGCGCGATCCGCGAGTCGGCGTGGCGCGTCGCGCCGCCGCCGAAGGATCTCGAGCGCCGCATCGTCGAGATCACCGGCCCCGTCGACGCGAAGACCGTGATCAACGCGCTCAACTCCGCGGCCGACGTGTTCATGGCCGACTTCGAGGACGCCACGGCGCCGACGTTCGCGAACCTCGTGCGCGGGCAGCAGAACCTCGCGGACGCGGTGCGGCGCACGCTCACGTTCGACGACGCCGGAACCGGCAAGCGCTACCGGCTCGGCGAGCGCACCGCGGTGCTGGTCGCGCGGCCACGCGGCCTGCATCTCTCGGAGCTCCACGTCACGCTCGAGCGGCTCGCGATCCCCGCCGCGTTCTTCGACGCCGGGCTGTTCGTCTTCCACTGCGCGCGCGCGCTGCTCGACCGCGGCTCGGGGCCCTACCTCTACCTGCCGAAGCTCGAGAGCCGCCACGAAGCGCGGCTGTGGAGCCGCCTCCTCTCGTTCCTCGAGGACCGTCTCGCGCTGCCGCCGGCATCGATCCGCGTCACCGTGCTGATCGAGACGCTGCCCGCGGCGTTCGAGATGGACGAGATCCTCTTCGAGCTGAAGGAGCGCGTCACCGGGCTCAACTGCGGGCGCTGGGACTACATCTTCAGCTTCATCAAGGAACACGCGGACGATCCGCGCGCGGTGCTCCCCGACCGCCAGCTCGTCACGATGGAGCAGCCGTTCCTGCGCGCGTATGCGCGGCTCCTGGTGAAGACGTGCCACCGGCGCGGTGCGCACGCGATCGGCGGGATGTCGGCGTCGATCCCCAATCGACACGATCCCGCAGTGAACGAGGCGGCGCTCGCGAGCGTGCGCGCGGACAAGGCGCGCGAGGTCGCCGACGGATTCGACGGCGCGTGGGTCGCGCACCCGGGGCTCGTGTCGGCGGCGCGGTCCGCGTTCACGTCGCGCA
>CAZBOK010000640.1:0-2117 GCA_964493525.1 uncultured Phycisphaeraceae bacterium
CCGCTGGCGCTCCGCCTCGCCGGCCGCCGCGTGGAACGTGTGGATCGCGCGATCGACTTCGGCGCGCGCCCACTTCGCCGGCTTGCCGTTCTCCGAGCGGATCGTGATCGCGAACTCCTCGCGCCGCGCCGCGATGCCGCGCGACGCGCGCTCGAGGAGCCCCGCGCGCTCGTGCGTCGGCAGCCGCCGCATCGTCTCGAAGCCGGCGACCGCGAGCTCCGTCGCGCGATCGGCCAGCGCACGGCCGGCGGTCGCGACGAGCGCAACGGTTCGCCCGTCGGACGGGTTCCACACCCGGACCTCGGCCTCGCCGTCGTGGAATTCTCCGGCGAGGAAGAGCGGGCGGCGTGCGCTCATCGCTGCGCCGGCTCCACCACGACGCGTCCGCCCTGCATGACGAACCCGACGTGCTCGAGCACGCGGATGTTCTCGACCGGATTTCCGCCGACCGCGATCACGTCGGCCAGCTTCTTCGGCGCGAGCACGCCGCGGTCGTCGACTCCGAGCAGGTCGGCCGCGCTCGTGGTGGCCGCGCGGATCGCGTCGATCGGCGCCATCCCGAGGTCGACGAGCACGCCGAATTCCTTCGCGTTGTCGCCGTGCGGGTACACCGCGGCGTCGGTGCCGAACGCGATCTTCACGTGCTCCGCGATCGCGTGGCGCAGGTTCTTGCGGGCCAGCGGCAGGATCGAATCCGCCTTCGAGCGGAGCTTCGGCGGCAGCGCTTCGCGGTTGATCGCGTCGACCAGGTAGGTCGTCGGCACGAGGTAGGTGCCGTGCTCCTTCATCAGCGCGATGCACTCGTCGTCGATCATGCTGCCGTGCTCGATCGACGCGACGCCGGCGCGGACCGCGTCGCGGATGCCTTCTTTCCCGTGTGCGTGCGCCGCGACCTTCAGCCCGAGCATGCGCGCTTCGTCGACGATCGCGGACAGCTCCTCGAACGTGTACTGCTGCGCGCCGACGCTGTCCTCGAACGACAGCACGCCCGCCGTCGCGCAGCACTTGATCACCTTCGCACCGTACTTCGCCTGCAGGCGCACCGCCTTCCTGCACTCCTCCGGCCCGTCGGCGACGCCGTGCTCCGGATCGCCGACGAGGATCCCCGGCGCGAAGCCGGTCTCGTCGCCGTGTCCTCCCGTGACGGAGAGCGCGTGGCACGCCGGCCAGATCCACGGGCCTTCGATGTCGCCGCGCTCGATCGCGTGCATCAGCGCGACGTCCGCGAACTCTCCGGAGCCGACGTTGCGCACCGTGGTGAACCCGGCGTGCAGCGTGACGCGCGCGTTCCGCGCTCCGCGCAGCGCGGAGTCGATCGCCGTCTCGTGGACCGAGCGGTTCACGAAGTCGCCCTCGATCGCGAACGTGAGGTGGACGTGCATGTCCATCAGACCCGGGAGGATCGTCATGTCGCCGAGGTCGACGACGCGCGCGTCGGCCGGCGCGGAGATCTCACTGCCGCCGACCTGCTCGATGCGATCGCCGCGCACCACGACCGTCGCGGGCGCGACGATCTTGCCGCTCACGACGTCGAGCATTCGCGCGGCCTTGAGCACGATTGGCGCGGGCGCTTCGGGCGGCGCCGCTAGGACGAGGGACAGGACCAACGACACCAACGCGAACGACATGCGTCGTCTCCGATGCGGCGTGGGCGCGACATGCTAGCGGCGCGCGACGGCGCCGCCGAACGAGTCAATCGCGCTCGATGGCGGACGACCGCACGACGTCCCGCTCGAACACCTCGGCGAACCGCTCCGTCACGCGCTCATCCACCGCGTCGCGGTCCGGCGCGGCGCGCAGCTCGTTGGCGAGCGACGTCATCACCGCGGGATCGAGCCCGCACGGGTGGAAGCCGCGGAACGCCGCGAGCTCGCAATCGACGTTCAGCGCGAACCCGTGGAACGTCACCCACCGCTTCACCGCGACGCCGAGCGACGCGATCTTGCGTGCGCCGACCCAGACGCCGGTGTGCGGCGGGTTCCGCGTCGCGGCGACACCGAATTCGGCCACCGCGCGGATCAGCACTTCCTCGAGATCGCGCAGGTAGCGGTGCAGGTCGCGACGCGCCGGATCGAGCGCGAGGATCGGGTAGCCGACGAGCTGCCCGGGGCCGTGCC
>CAZBOK010000641.1:0-2116 GCA_964493525.1 uncultured Phycisphaeraceae bacterium
CGGTGATCGCGTCGTCGCGCGTCCCGTTCTCGGCCGCGCGAGCGAGGAGCGTCGCGGCGAACCGATCGATCTGCTCCGCCGGACACTCTCGTAGCGCCTTCGCGAATCGGGCGACATCCGCGCGCTCGGCAGCCGTGAGCGTCGCGTCGACCTGCTTCGCGCGGCGCGTGAGCGTCGCGTCGTCGGCGGCGACCGCCGTGTGAATGAGGCGCGCGACGGCCGCGACCTGAGCGTCGACGCCGTCGTCGGAGCCGAGGTAACGCATCCGCGCGATGCGGGCGTCCGACGCGTCCTGGAAGCACTCCTTCGGGATCGCGAGCTGCGGCTCCTCGAACGCTTTGGCGGAGAGCGCGTCGCCGTCCGTCTCGACGAGGATCAACATCGGGTCAGTGACCGCCGCTGAGAGCGGGACGCACGCACGCACGTCCGCGGCGGTCGCGCAGATCACCTCGCAGAGCGCGAGATCCGCGAACACCTCGTCACTGCATTGCTGCAGCGTCCAACCGAACGCGTCCCCGAACCGCCAACGCGCCTCGACGTCGCACGGCACGACGAACACGAGCAACGGCTTCCCCGTCGACTTCGCGCGAGCGAGGGCGTCGCGAACGCTGGGCATCGCGAGCGACGGTCGCGATGCGGAGGATTCGTCGCAGCCGACCACGAAGCGCGCGAGCAGCGGGTGGAGCGCGAGGAGCTCGAGGAAGCGGCGGCGGTTCATCGTGGCCCTCCAACGTCCGCGCTCAAGGATCCTTGGTGAAGAAATGCAGGAAGCGACGCGTCGATCGCGTTTCGCTCGCCATGCCGCACATTGCACCGCGGCTGAACTCCGCGAATGGCGGATCCAATCGCACGCCGCACACGCCGTGGTGAGCCCATGCGGCGCGCGCGGGCGCAGCCGCCGCGAGCCGACTCTCGAGCGCGCGCGCGAGACGGTCGACCGCCCCCGCACGCGCGCCCACCTGCACTGCCGCCGCGAGCACGAGCGCCGCGCAGCGATCGACGAGCGGCAGCGGGAGCGATGCCGGATCGGCAGCGGCATCCGCGATCGCGCGTCGATCTTCTTCGCTCGCCGCGGCCCGCGCCTGATCCGCGCGGCGCGGCAGGTCCTCGGCGGGCGCCACGCGGTCGCGCACCAGTTCGCAGAGCGCCTCGGTGCGCGCCACGAGCGTGAGGTTGTCCTCGTGCGCGAACTTCGGGTTCGTGCCGCGGATCGCCGGGCGATTCGCGACGAACGCGATCGGCGGAGCATCGTCGATCGGCACCGGGATCGGCGCATCGTCGGCCGCGTCGATCCGCACCATCAGCGGCTCCCGCCCCTCCCACTTGCACCCGAGCGCCGCGCCGATCTCGTTCACGTCCGCGCACGCGAGATCGAACAGCGCGAGTCGCGCGAGCGAGTCGTCATCGCCGTGATCGAGGAGCGCCGTCAGGTCGGCGGCGCGCTGCAGGTGCTCGCGTCGATTCCGCGGCACGATGAAGACGAGGAGCGGCTTGCCGCGCTCCCGTGCGCTCGCGATCGCGTCGGCGACGGTTGGCAGATCCGGTTGCTTCGGACCGCTCCACGTCTGCGCCTGTTCGCCGACCGCGAAGCGCGCGAGCAGCGGGTGGAGCGCGACGAGTTCGAGGAAGCGGCGGCGGTTCATCGACGGTCACCCCCTGCGGTCGTCGAACGACGGCGAACGGTGAAGACGTCCGCATGCGGTCGCGGATCTTATCTCCGCCGCCATCACGGGTGACACGCGGCGAACGCGTCGAGCGTCGCGTTCAGTCCTGCCCGAACTCGAACGAGAGGAACGTCCGGCTGCGCTCCGATACACGCGCCATTCCGCAGCCGGGGCACGGGTCGCCTTCGAACTTCTCCCAGTGCGCGCCTTGCGGCGCCGCGTCCTTCCATTGCGCGCGCGCGATCCGCGCGAGCTTCGCGATCGCCGCCGGCCGCTGGCCGTGCGACTCCGCGAGCGAGAGCAGGAGTGCGGCGCCGCGCACGGCGAGCGCATCGTCGCACCGCTCCGGATCCTTCGCGACCCGCTCGATCGCGGCGACCTCGCGCTCCGTCAGCGCTTCCTTCGCACGACGCGCGCGCGCGCCGAGGGCGGCGGCGTCGGGCACGATCGTC
>CAZBOK010000642.1:0-2115 GCA_964493525.1 uncultured Phycisphaeraceae bacterium
CCGCCGCAACGCGTTCTGCGTCGCCCGCTCATGTGCCGCCGCCGACCGGCGCGTTCTACGCGTTCCCGCGCATCGCCGGGCTGTTCGGCCGGTGCTCGCGCGGCGGCCGCGTGATCGATGGTTCGCTCGCGTTCGTCGAGGCGCTGCTCGACGAAGCGCTCGTGTCGTTGATGCCGGGATCGATCTTCGGCGAAGACGAGTGCGTCCGGTTGTCCTACGCTGCGTCGTACGCGAGCCTCGAGAGCGGCCTCGCGCGCGTCGCCGAATTCGTCGGCGGGCTGACCAAGAGCGGATGACCGAGAGCGCCGTCGCGCCACGACGACGTCGCGCCGAAGCGGAAGGAGCGATCGATGAGAACTGCATTCGTCCTGACCTTGCTCGCGGGTTTCCTCCCGGCGTGCGGCTCGCAGACGGTTCGCGGCCCCGATGGGACGAGCCTGAAGATCGAGGAGCCGGCCGACGAGCAGATCCGCCGCGGCGACAACGGACGCGTGATGGTGTGGATCGAGCGCGGCATCCTGGCCGGCGAGATCACGATCCGCGTCGAAGGCCTGCCGCGCGGGGTGACCGTGCGCAACGAGCCGCTGGTGATCTCCGAGTTCGACAACCGCATCACGATCCTCCTGCACGCCGACTTCGACGCGGAAGTCGTGAGCGACGTGCCGGTGAAGGTCACCGCGACGGCGCCGAACGGGATGGAAGTCTCCGAGTCGTTCGACATCACGGTGCACAACCGCCAGTTGCGCTGAACGCGCGAGCATTGCCTTGTCCTTCGCACGCAGCACCTTCTTCACGGCGTTCCTCCTCCCCGCCGTCGCGTCGACGTGCGCGACCTTGCTCGTCGTCTCGTGCGCGATGCGCGAACGCAACCGTGACGAGATGCAGTGGATCGCCGACGCCGCGCGCCTGATCCGCGAGAACCACCTGAGCGACGTGTCGGCGCGGCAGCTCACCTGGGACGCGATCCGCGGCATGGCGGAAGCGCGCGACCGCTACTCCGACTTCGTCGACCCCGACCACGCTGCGCGCTTCCTCGAGGAGACCGAAGGACACTGGGTCGGCCTCGGGTTCACGGTTCACGAAGCCGGTCCCGCGGTGACCGTCCTGTTCGCGTTCCCGGGATCGCCGGCGGCCGCGGTCGGACTCGAACCGGGCGATCGCATCGTCGCCGTCGACGGGCAGGACGTCACGCACTCGACCGTGTCCGACGTGATCCGCATGATCAAGATCGAGAACGGGCAGAAGCGCCCCGTGAAGCTCGCGATCCAGCCGTGGTCCGCCGCCGGCGCGGCGGCGCCGCCGCGGCGTGAGGTGACCGCGGTGCGCGACGACGTCGAGAAGCCGTCCGCCGTCGACGCGACCGTGATCGACGCCGAGCACGCGATCGGCTACGTGCGATTGACGCGCTTCCAGGAGCACACCGCGGCCGAGCTGCGCGCGCAGCTCCGCGGGCTCGCGGAGCGCGGCATCAAGGGGCTCGTCCTCGACCTCCGCGGCAACGGCGGCGGGCTGCTCGACGAAGCGGTCGGCGTCTGCGGCACGTTCCTGCCGGGCAACTCGCTCGTGCTCGTGTCGGAAGGACGCGCGCCCGACACGTCGAAGCGATACCTGACCAGCGCGCCGCAGGATCCGAAGGACGATCACCGCGACCTGCCGCTCGTCATCCTGGTCGACGGCGAGACCGCGAGTGCGTCGGAGGTCGTGTCGGGTGCGCTGCAGGATTACTGCCGCGCGCTGCTCGTCGGCGAGCGGACCTACGGCAAGGGGATGGTGCAGCAGCGCATGATCATCCCGTACGAAGTCGACGGCGTGCGCCGCGACGGCGTGCTGAAGGTGACCGTGTCGCGCTACGTGACGCCGACCGGACGCTTCATCGAGAACCTCGCGGAACCGGGCGGCGGCATGAAGCGCGGCGGCCTCGTCCCCGACCAGGTCGTGCCGATCGACCGGAACGTGCGCGGCAAGATCCGCGACTGGTTCGCGTGGCGCGAGATCCCCGCGACCGAGCGCTTGATCATCGAGACGCGACTGCCGGATGCCGCGGCGATCCACGAGCCGGCGCCGCCCGACCCGCAGCTCCAGGCCGCGGTCGAGATCCTGCTCGGCACGCGCGTC
>CAZBOK010000643.1:0-2087 GCA_964493525.1 uncultured Phycisphaeraceae bacterium
GTCGGGTCGAGCTGGTGTCGGCCGCGGCCGTCGAGGACGAACTCCTCCGGCGGCCGCGGATCGGGAAACCAGCGGTAAGCGAGCGAGCCGACCCCGAACGGGAGCGCGCGCACCATGAGGACGAGCGGCTCGCGCCCGACGCGCGGGAGACGAACCGGACCCGTAACCGGCCCGGTGAACGGCAGACCCTTGTGACGCACGCGCGCGCTCCTCGAGATCAGGTGCCGGAACGAGCCGACGACGGCTGAACGACCAGCGCGTTGCCGGAGCACTTGATCGTGTCCATGTCTTCCTTCTCGCCGAACGCCCATTCATCGAGGTGGAAGTCGGCGAACGTCAGCACTTCGGTTTGGTCGATGCCGGTTCCCGCGCCGGAGCACGGGTTCGCGAGCGCGAAGTCGAGGTCGGTGACGTACGGCCCGCACGACTGCGTCGAGACCCACGTCGACGCGTTGCCTTGCTTCCGCATCGCGTCGATCGGCGTCGGCGGCGCGGCCGTGAACGACTTGCCCTTGTAGTCGACGAATCCGATCGTGAAGCGGATCGCGCACGGCGTCTGCACGCCGGCCGAGAAGTGCGAGAGCACGCCGCGATTCGAGATCACTTTCGCGACGTCGCGACAGGTGAATTCGAGGTCGCCTTCCATGATCGGCACGATGAGCTGTTGCGCGGGCTGCGTGTTGCCCTTGATCGTCAGCGAACCGTGGGTGAGGTTTCGAGTCTGGGTCGTGTTGGCGGCCATCGCGGATTCTCCTACGGCGCGGAGTTGATCGCGCCGGAAAACGTGAGTGCTACGGCGTGAACGAACTTCGGAACATCGGGCACGCCCTCGCGGCCGGAGTACTCGAGCGCGTTCTCGCCGAGATACTCTTCGTCCGCGACGCCGACCGTCAGCACGCCGAGCAGACTGACGCCGTCGGGCCCGAGAATCAAGACGTCTTTCCGCTCGAGCGCGTTGCGCGCGACGCCGGCGAGGATCCACGGCGCATCGGCGATCGCGTCCGCGCGGTGCTCCCGCGTCTTCGCGAAGCACGACACCTGGAACAGGGCGGCGCCGGCGAGTCGCCCGCGCGGCCGCCCCTTCGGGCGCACCGTCATCGGCCAGATGGCGAACCACTCCTCGAGCCCGGGCTCGGCCGCCTGCGCGTAGCCGGGCGCGAACAGGATCCGCGGCGCGACCGCGGCCTCGAGGAAGCGCGAGAGCGAACGCCAGAGGTACGGCTCGAGCGTCGCGTCAAGCGGCATCGGAAAAGTACTCCGCGACCGCTTCGCCGAGTCGGTCGTGCAGCTCGATCAACGAGATGCGCACCATCCCGCGCGGCGCTTGCTTCGACCACCCGTATTCGAGGTAGACGATGTAGGAGACGGAGTTCGTGATCCGCGCGGTGAACTCGCCCTTACGCGCGGCGTGCGCCGAGCCGACGCGCAGACCCCATCCCCCGCGCGCGCGCCCGGTGTCGACCGGCGTTCGCTCCTGAATTTGCGCGTACGCGTCGGTCACCAGCGAGCGGTACACGGCCACGAGATCCATCGGCACGTCGGAGAGCGCCGCGAAGAACTCGCGGAACTTCGCGCCGAGCTGGCGCCCGATGCCGAGCACCTCGTCGGAGTAACCGGCCGCTCGAGTCGAGTACGTCCCGCGGCGCGCGCGGAGTCGCCGGCGGAGCCGACCGACGGTCGTGAGGGTCGACGCCATCGCTTTAGGTCCGCCGCGCGTAGATGCGCCAGCGCGTTTCGAGCGTCGCGTCGTCGAACGCGACGACGTTCCAGACCTCGCCGGAGCGGAGCAGTTGATCGCCGGGTCGCGGCACGAGCGGCAGCTCCATGCGGAGAACTTCGAACACCGCCATAGGGCAGGGCTTGTCCTTGAGCAGATTGACAGCTTCTTCGCAGATGCCATCGAGCATTCGGACCTTGCGCTGCACGGAGTCTACGTTGATATCCAACGCCTTGGCGATCTGTTCGGGAGCGACGCCGCGGTCGATGGCCCGCAAGACCATCTTGTGTTCCTGAACGGCATTGAGCCGGCTGATCCGCTTGTTGTAGGTGAAGGCCTCATCGTCGTCTGATATGAGGCAGGTGATCGT
>CAZBOK010000644.1:0-2063 GCA_964493525.1 uncultured Phycisphaeraceae bacterium
TGCGCGTCGTCGCCGCCGCGGATGCGGACGCCGCGACGCGCGGAGCGATCCGCACCGTGTTCGCCCTCGACGCGCCGCTCGTGCGGCAAGACGCGTGGGTGCGCGAGGTCGCGATCGCCGGGCGCGCACAGCGCATCGTCGGGACGGCGGAATCGCCGCGCGCCGCGCGCATCGTGACGCTCGGCTCGGGATTCGGCGTGCTTGCGACCGACGAACGCGGTCGCGTCGTCGCTGCCGAGGGTTGCGAACCGTCGAACCGCGGCGACCCGTTCGATCGAGGGCCCGAGCCGACCGGTCAGTCCCGGCTCGAAAGGTTTGCGCGCGAGTGCGTCCCCGAGATCCAGATCGTTCAGCGCGAGTCGTTCGCCGCCGCGTTCACCTGCGACGGGCTGCCGCTGGTCGGCCCGCACCCGGCGCGCGACGGGGCGCTGCTCTGCGGCAGTTGGAACGGCGCCGGCGCGACGTTCGAGTTCGCCTGCGGCTCGGTCCTCGCCGAATGGATCGTCGCCGGCCGCCCCGCCGACGAAAGTTGGACGCTGTTCTCGCCGCGCCGGATGCTCTGAACGCTCAGGCCGTCGCGGGCTTCTTCCGCATCATCAGGACGAGCACGACGAGCATCGCCGCGATCCCCGCCGCGGCGAACACGACCGTCGACTTCGACGCTTCGCTGCTGTCCTTCGCCGGCGCGAGCTTCTCGGCGGCGGCGGGCGACACGAGCTCGATGTGCTCGGCGCGCTTCAAGCCGATCGACGCAAGCGACGTCCGCAGCTCGGGCTTCAGCGACTCGCAGCGCTCCGGGCTGCCGATGAGGATCACCTGCAGCGAGCGGTCTTCCGCTCGCGTCCAGGCGACGTATTTCCGCGTGTCGATCGCCGCGCCCGGCGTCTTCCCGAAATCGATGCCGAGGAGGTAGCCGGTGAGATCGCCGCGCGCCTTGAAGACCTCGGCGTCACCGACGTCCTTGAACTGCAGCCCGCGCGACTTCGCGTCCTGATGCTGCGTGTTGCGGAACGCCTTGGTCGACTCGACTTGCGCGGCGGGCGAGAAGAACAACAGGATCAGGCGCGTGCCGACGGAGTCGCGGAAGATGTGCATCCGGCAGCGCAGGTCCGCTGGGTTGTCCTTCGCGGTGGCTGCCGACTTGTAGGTCTCGAGGCTCTGTTTCTCCGCGGGCTCGACGACCTCGCGCGGCAGCTCGGTGAACCCGTCGATCAGTCGGAAGTCGAACCCCCAGTCGGGGTCGGAGAACGTCGTGCCGCCGGCGGGCGTCGCGTCTCCGGCGCCGGTGTCGGTCGGAGTCTGTGTCTCGGGATCCTGCGCTCGTGCGCGCGACGCGAGCGGCGCGGCGAGCAGGGCGGCGGTGAGCAGGGCGGCGGTTCGGAGCATGGGCGGTCACCTTTGGATTCGCGCCACAGGATATCGGTCGTTTCACGCCTTGCGTTGGAGTTGATCCGATCGACCTGACGGAACGAGCAGAAGATCGCCGCCCGGCGCGACCGACGCGCGGAATCCCGGCTCGACCACAGTGGTGGATCCCGACTCTTCGATGATCGCGGGCCCGGCGATCCGGGTGCCCGCGCGCAGGGCGTCGCGCGCGAAGCACGCGACCGCGATCTTCCGTCCTCCGACGTGCATCGCGCGGGTGCCCACGCGCGCGGAGCGGCCGGAGAACGAGTCCGGCGGGCGCAGTTCGACCCGGGCGCCGCGCACCACGAGGCGCACGCGGATCGTCACGAGTTCGATCGGACGGTCGGGGAACGCGTGGCCGTAGCGATCGGCGTGCGCGCGATCGAAGCGCGCGCGGATCGTGCGTCCGGCCGCGATCGACACGGCGAACGTTTGACCGACGTAGCGACACTCGAAGGACGCGACCGTCCGCGCGACCTCGCGCGGACCGAGCATCCGGCTCGCGCGCATCTCCGCGACGCCGCGCCCGGTCAGCTCGCGGAGCGCACGCGTGACGTCGGCGAACCGCCGGTCGGGGTCGCGGATGGTCACCGTGCGCGCGACGTCGTGCTCGCGGTCGGCGAGCGCGATTCCGAGCGCGGAGAAGTTGCCGGGGA
>CAZBOK010000645.1:0-2051 GCA_964493525.1 uncultured Phycisphaeraceae bacterium
GCTGGTCGCGGAGGCCGGGTTCGCCGGCGCGCTCCTCGCGCCGACCGAGATCCTCGCGCGTCAGCACGAAGCGGCCGCGCGGCGACTCCTCGTCCCGCTCGGGATCGACGTCGAGCGGATCACCGGCGCGACTCCCGCCGTCGAGCGGCGCGACGCGGCCGCGCGCATCGGAACGTCCGGCCGCGCGGCGCCGCAACGCGGGCCGGTCGTGATCGGCACCCATGCGTTGCTCGCCGGCGGCATCCGCATCGAGCGGCTCGGCCTCGCGGTCGTCGACGAGCAGCATCGCTTCGGCGTGTCGCAGCGCGCGCGCTTGCGTGAGAAGGGCGAGCTGGTCGACTTCCTGGTGATGACCGCGACGCCGATCCCGCGGTCGCTCGCGCTCACGATCTGGGGCGACCTCGACCTGTCGGTGCTCGACGAGCTGCCGCCCGGACGCTCGCCGGTCCGGACGCGACGCGCGTCGCGCAAGGACCTGCCCGCGATCGTCGACGCGATCGCGCGCGAGGCGGCGGACGGCGGGCGGGTGTACGTCGTGTGCCCCGTCGTCGAAAGCAGCGCGGACGGCGATCGCGAAGCGGCCGTGCGCCTCGCGTCGAAGCTCGCGGTGCGATTTCGCGGCGCACCGCGGGTCGTGCTCGCGCACGGCCGGCTGAAGCCGGAGCAGAACGCCCGCGCGCTCGACGAGTTCCGCTCCGGCGCCGCGCCGGTGCTGGTGTCGACCGTGGTGATCGAGGTCGGCGTCGACGTGCCCGAAGCGACGGTGATGATCGTGATGGATGCCGACCGCTTCGGCCTCGCGCAACTGCATCAATTGAGGGGGCGCGTCGGCCGCGGCGCGCGCGGCGGGCGGTGCATCCTGGTCGCGAGCGGAGACGAGCCGGAGGCGGCGGCGCGGCTCGACGTGCTGGTGCGCGAGTCGAGCGGGTTCCGCATCGCGGAAGAGGACCTCCGGCTGCGCGGTGCCGGCCAGGTGTTCGGCACGCGGCAGCACGGCGCCTTCGACTTCGTCCATGCCGACCCGGTCCGCGACGTCGACCTGCTCGCGCGCGCGCGCGAGGACGCGCGCGCGATCGTCGCCGCGGGCCGCGCGGACGCCGTGCTCCGATCGCTGCCGCGCTTCCGCTCGTTCGATCCGGCGCCGGCCGGCGCGGCGATCGGCCCGGGATAGGAATTCCGGATTCTCCGGTCCGGCGGGAACGCCTGCGGTCAATCCCTCTGCAACGCGCCGGCGGTTCCCGGCCATCCAGAGGTGATCCCCAAATGTCCACGCACCGCTTGCTCTCGTTCGCGCTGCTCGCCGCGGCGCTCTCCCTGCTCGGCGCGCCCGGCGCGCGCGCGCAGACCCCGCTGTCCGGCAACGTCTTCGACGGCTCCGGCGGCCCCCTCCTCTCGGGCGTCGTCTACCACGCGACGTCGACGTTGACGGTCCCGAGCGGACAGACGCTGACCGTCCAGCCCGGCGCGATCGTCAAGTTCAACGGCACCGGCCTGAACGTCGACGGGACGCTGAACGCGGTCGGCACCTCCGGCAGCAAGATCATCTTCACCTGCCTGCGCGACGACGCGGCGGGCGGCGACACGAACGCCGATGGTGCGACGCCGCCGGGGCCCGACCAGTGGGTCGGACTCTCGCTGAGCCCGACCGCCGACGCGAGCCACCTGAAGTTCGTCGAGATCCGTTACACCGGCGCCGGGTTCTCCCCCGCGCTGCGCCTGACGACGTGCGACGCCCTCGTCGAGAACTGCACCTTCCGCGACGGTCAGCACGGGTTGCTCACCCTCGGCAACGACTCGTTCCCGACCGTCAGCAATTGCTCGTTCATCAACTGCGGTGACGTTCCGCCGATCGCGAGCGTGCACGTGAACGCGCTGCCCGGCCTGCACGCGAACAGCGTCTCCGGCACGGGCGCCGGACTGTTCGTGTCGGTCGGCGCCGGGACTCCGACCGCGGACGTGACGATCACGACCGACAACCTGCTGAACAACTGCGTCGTGACCGGCTCGTTCTCGATCCCCGCCGGCAGGAAGATGACGATCGGATCCGGCGT
>CAZBOK010000646.1:0-2042 GCA_964493525.1 uncultured Phycisphaeraceae bacterium
GGGGGATCGATTCCGCGCCGCGTTGCGGCGCGATCGATCCCCGACCTTTGATCGCACAGGACGAGCGGTGGATCTTGGTGCGCCCTCGCCGCGGGTTTGGGTTTTCGTCGGGCGCTCGTGGCGTGCAGCGGGATCCCCGAGTCCTCGCCGTGCATCGGCGAGGCGCGGACTCGGGGGAGATCCTGTTTGGGTCGTGACTCGGAAGTCGATCGAATCGAGGTCGCCGCGGTGCGACCGGGACCGCGGTGCGACCGGGACGTCGAAGGACGATCCTCTCGAACGCGAACCGCTCGGGTCACGATCCAAACATGAACTCCCCCCGAATCGGCGCTCGCCGAACCGGCGACGATTCGCGGGCTCATCGTTCACGCCACTTGCTCGATCGACCGACCGATGCATTGCCAAGCCAGCGGCCATTCCCGACGGTGGAGCTCCCCCGGAGCCAAAGGCTCCGGGAAGAGATCCGTTCCGCATCGACCTTCCCCAAAGAGTCGAAGGCGGCGCCCGTCGTCCACCGCTCGTTCCCAAACATTCACCAGGTTCTCCTCGGAATGAATATCAATTCTTCCTTGCGCACATCCGATGAATAACTATTCTTTCAACCCATGTCCTCGACCGACGAACGCCGTGCAGTGATCAAGGAGCTGGTGCTGAACGAATCGATCAGCAGCCAGGAGGAGCTCGGGTCGCGCTTGAAGAAGCGCGGCTTCGCGGCTTCGCAGCCGGCGCTCTCGCGCGATCTGCGGGCGCTCAAGGTCGCGAAGCAGGACGGCGTGTACCGCGTCACGGAGGATCTGAACGTCACGCCGTTGACCGCGCTGAAGTCGCTGTTGCGCGGCGTCGAGCCGGTCTCGCACTTGGTGATGGTCCACTGCGAGCCGGGCGCGGCCTCCGCGGTCGCGCGCGCGTTGGAAGCGGAAGAGATCGACGGCCTCGTCGGCTCCGTCGCCGGCGACGACACCGTGCTGGTGGGCGTCGCGTCCGAAGCGGCGGAGCGCCGCGTGAAGCGTTGCGTCGCGGACCTCTTGGTCTGACGCGGCGCGAGCGAGACACGGAGAATCCCATGCGAGTCCTGTTGGCCTATTCGGGCGGTCTCGACACTTCCTGGCTCGTCGCGTGGCTCACGCGTGAGAAGAAGGCGGAAGTCACCGCGCTCACCGTCGACTGCGGCGGGTTCACGGCGCAGGAGCACGCCGAGATGAAGGCGCGCGCCCTCGCGCTGGGCGCCGTCGAGCACCGCGTCGTCGACGCGCGCGACGAGATGTTCGATCGCGTGATCCGCTGGCTGATCGCCGCGAACGTGCGGCGCGGCGGCGTCTACCCGCTGTGCGTCGGCGCGGAGCGCGGGCTGCAGGCCGAGGTGCTCGCGCGCGTCGGCAAGGAAGGCGGCTTCGACGCGGTCTCGCACGGCTGCACCGCGGCGGGCAACGATCAAGTGCGCTTCGAGGCGGCGCTCGCGACGATCGCGCCGGACCTGAACGCGATCGCGCCGGTGCGCGACCTCGGCGTGAGCCGCGAGGACGAGCGGCGTTATCTGGCCGAACACGGCCTGCCGGTGCCGCCGGCGGGCGGGAAGTACTCCGTGAACGCGGGCCTGTGGGGCCTGACGATCGGCGGCGGCGAGCTGCATGAGTCCGACCGCGCACTCCCGGAAGCGGCGTGGCACTGGACGCGCGACGCGGACGCCGCGGACGTGACGATCGCGATCGAGTTCGAGCGCGGGGCGCCGGTCTCCATCGACGGCGCGCGCTCGCGGCCGGTCGAGTTGATCGATCGCCTGAACGTCTTCGGCGGCAAGCACGGCGTCGGCCGCGGCTACCACCTCGGCGACACGGTGCTCGGCATCAAGGGCCGCATCGCGTTCGAAGCGCCGGCGGCGACGATCCTCATCGAAGCGCACCGCGAGCTCGAGAAGCTCGTGCTCACCGAGGAGCAGCGCTTCTGGAAGGACCACCTCGGCGACGTGTACGGCCGGCGGTTGCACCAGGGACTGTTCCACGATCCGTTCCAACGCGACCTCGAAGCGTTCTTCGCGTCGAGCC
>CAZBOK010000647.1:0-2029 GCA_964493525.1 uncultured Phycisphaeraceae bacterium
CTGAACGGGATTCATCGCGGAGAGGTTACCGGCGTCCCGCCCCTCCCCGGCGCACGCGCCGGTGCCTGGTGAACGCTCGCGCTCCCGGTGAGCGATCGACAACCACCGTTCCTACGATCTCCCCCCGATGCTCGGCTCGATCCTCGCCCTCCTGTTCGCGGCGCTGCTGATCTTCGTCGTTGCGCGCATCGAGCGGATGCGCGATCGACTCCGCACCGAAGCGATGCGACAGCTCGCCGTCCGCCTCGGCTACCGCTTCGCTCCCGCGCTCGACACGTGGTGGCCTCCGTTGCCGATCTTCGCGCGCGGCACGAACCGCGGATTGTTGAACACGATGACGACGACGATTCGCGTCGGCGAGCGACCGTGCCGCATGCGGCTCGGCGACGCGCAGTGCATCGTGAAAAGCGGCCGCAGCAGCACGCGCGTCCTCTTCAGCTACGTGCTGGTCGATTCGCCCTACCCGCCGACGCCGGACCTCGTGGTGCGCCACGAGAGCGTGATGGACCGCGTCGCCGACGCGCTCGGTTTCGACGACATCGACCTCGAGTCGGCGGAGTTCAGCCGCAAGTTCCGCGTGAAGTGCGCGGACCGCCGCTTCGCGTGGGACTTCCTGCACGCGCGCATGATGCAGCTCCTGCTCGAGTCGACCGAGGGAGCGTTCGAGGTCGGCGGGGATCTCATCGTGGTCTCGGACGGCTGGACCCGCTGGGAGCCCCGCGCGTTCGCGAGCCGCATCGAGCTGATGCAGCGGATCCTCGAGCTGTGGCCGGAGCATCGCAAGGAAGCGGCGCGGGCCGGAGGCGCCGCGTGAGCCCGCTCCTCTTCGTTCCCGCGTTGATCGCGCTCGCGATCGTGTTCGGCGTGCTCCAGGCGCGCGCGGACGCGAAGCGACGGCTGCAGCTCCTCCAGTTCGCGGTCGAGTCGAAGTTGAAATTCGATCCGTCGCGTCGCGACGACGTCCTGCCGTTCTCGATGTTCCAGCGCGGCATGCGCCGGCAGCGATACAACACGCTCTCCGGCTCGATCGAGCTGCACGGCGTCGAATGTCCGCTCACGTGCGGCGACTTCCGCTACCGCATCCAGCACGGCAAGAGCAGCTCGACGCGTCGATTCAGCTACCTGCTCGTCGGAGCGCCGTTCCCCGACGTGCCCGGGCTCTCGATCCGGCGCGAGAACCTGTTCGACAAGCTCGCCGACGCGCTCGGCTTCGACGACATCGACTTCGAGTCGGAGGAGTTCAGCCGGCAGTTCCGCGTGAAGTGCGGCGACAAGAAATTCGCGTGGGATCTGATCGATCCCCGCATGATGGAGCTCTTGATGAACGGGCCGCAGGTCGCGACGGAGCTGTCGCTCGGTTCGCTCGTGCTCGCCGACGGGAGCCGCGAATGGTCGGTGGACGAGTTCCGCGCGAACATCGAGTTCGCGCGCCGCTTCTTCGCGCAGTGGCCGGACCATCTGACCGCGCGTCTCGCCGCGCGCCGAACGGGAGCTGAATCGTGAACGCCGCCGCCGTCGTCGCGATCGCGATCCCCGCGCTGATCGTCATCTGGTGGCTCACGACCTTCAACCGGCTGGTGCGCTTGAAGAACCATCTGAAGGAGAGCTGGTCGGACGTCGACGTCGAGCTGAAGCGCCGGCACGAGCTGATCCCGAACCTCGTGGCGACCGTGAAGGGGTACGCGGCGCACGAGAGCGCGGTGTTCGAGCGCGTCACGGAGCTCCGCGCGCGCGCGATGGTGCCGCACGCGGCGACGAGCGAACGCGCCGCGGACGAGAGCGCGCTCGGCCGCGCGCTGCAGCAGGTGTTCGCCGTGGCCGAGGGTTACCCGCGATTGAAGAGCGACGTGCACTTCCTCGCGCTGCAGAAGGAGCTGTCGCTGACCGAGGACCGCATCGCGGCGGCGCGCCGTTTCTTCAACGGCAACGTGCGCGAGATGCGCTCGCTGTGCGAGATGTTCCCGAGCTCGTTCATCGCGTCCTCGGGCGACTTCGAAGCGCCCGAGTTCTTCGAGCTCGATTCCGCGGC
>CAZBOK010000648.1:0-2029 GCA_964493525.1 uncultured Phycisphaeraceae bacterium
GCTTGCGGGAGGCTCGCGACGCCCAATCCATAACTAAACACGAGCCGCCCGCCCCACCAGGCCGTTGTCGTTATCAGAACAGCGGCGACGGCCACCAAACCGGAAAATAGCGCGGACGGCGGCTTGGCGCGCGCGCGCCAACGCCATGGACCATCGGAGAGTCCGTCGAGCGCCACCCAGAGCGGCGCGCCGCCGACGCCGGAATCCGCCGTGCCGCTCGACGTGATCGACCCGCCGAACGGTTGGCCGAGCGGGCTGCGCTCTGCGTCGAGTCGCACGCGACCGCGACCGAACGGTGAGCGTCCGATCGCGAGGGACCGCGCGCTTCCACCGGGCGCGACACCGCGGAACGCGATCGGCGCGATACCGTCGGATCGCACGAGTCGCGGTCGCGAACAGGACGCGCCGCCGCCGCCGATCCACGCGTGCACGCCGGCCGCTTCGTTGCCCGCTTCGGCAACCGCGATCAGGAGATCGGCGAGACCGTCGCCGTTGACGTCTCCGGCGCGCGCGATGGAAAGCGCGGCGCGACCGGCAAGCGCGTCACCGGGAGAGATCGACCATGCCGGAGCCGCCGCGAGTCCGGTGTTTCCGCCGAGCCGGAGAACCGCCGGGGCGTCCGCGCCCACGAGCGCCCCGACGAGGAGATCGGCCGAGCCGTCGCCATCGACGTCGCCGACGCCGGCGAGCGCGCTCCCGATGCCCGCGCCGTTCGAAGAGCCTTCGATCGTCCACGCGGGACTGGCGGTGAGTCCGCCCGCGATGCCCGCGTAGACCAGCACGCGACCGGCGTCGCGGCTCGCACCGTCGAATCCGGGCGCGCCGATCGCGACCTCCGCGCGGCCGTCATCGTTCACGTCGCCGGCGCCGGCGACCGCGGCGCCGAGGCGTTCGCCGGCCTGTCCGCCCGTCACCGCCCAATCCGGCAACGAGCTCGGACCATGCGAGCCTCCGCGATACAGGAACGCGGCGCCTTCATCGGGTGCGATCCCGTCGAACGACGGTGCGCCCGCGACGAACTCCGAGTAGCCGTCGGCGTCGACGTCGCCCGCGCCGTCGAGCGCGGCCCCGAGCGCGGCGCCTTGCTGCTTGCCGAACGCCAGCCACGTCGGCGTCACGGAGATCCCGCCGCCGCTCGCGCTCCCCGAGAACAGGGCGATCTCCCCTTCCTGAGGAAGACTCGATTGCGCTCCGGGCGCTCCGACGACGATGTCCGAATAGCCGTCGCCGTTCGCGTCGAGCGCGCCCGCGATCGACGCACCGAACGCCGCGTTCGCCTGACCCCCGGAGCGCGTTGCCGGCGCCGCCGTCGGTCCGGTCGCGGCGCCGAGCACCAGCAGCATGCTGCCTTCGTGCGCGAACGACCCGCTCGTGCCAGGCGCTCCGAGAACGATGTCGGAAGCGCCATCGCCGTTCACGTCGCCAGCCGCCGCGACGGAGCGACCGAGAGCCATGCCTGGCGCCGTTCCGTCGAGAGTGAAGCTCGGCGCCGGCTCGATGCCCGTGATCGTTCCGCGGAAGAAGCAGACTCTTCCGGAGTCGACGAACCCTGCGTCGAAATCCGGGAGACCGACCACGACATCCGCGATGCCGTCGCCGTCGACGTCGCCGACACCAGCGACGGTGATCGCGGCGCCGAATCCGCTCTGCGGATCGCTCCACGTCCAACTGGACGCGGCCGCCGGACCTGACGCGCCGCCGTGGAACACCAACACTTCGCCGTCCCGCACCGCCCCGGCGCTCGCCCCCGGGGCGCCGATCGCGAGATCTCCGAAGCCATCCTGGTTCACGTCCCCGGCCGGCGCGACCGCGGCGCCGAACCAAGCATGCGGCGCTCCGCCGCTCGGCGCCCCGATCGGGACGCTCGACAGCCCGCTCGACGATCCGCCGAACACGAGCGCGCGGCCCTCGAACAGATTTGTCCCGCTCCAAAACGGAGAGCCGGCCGCCACGTCGGCGAAGCCGTCGCCGTTCAGATCGCCGGCGGTGAAGACCGACGCGCCGAGCGACGCGCCGAGCTGCCCGCCGT
>CAZBOK010000649.1:0-2015 GCA_964493525.1 uncultured Phycisphaeraceae bacterium
ACGTTGAAGCGCCTGAAAGACCAGCGCATCGACGCGCTCGGCCTGCTCGCGACGATGGCCGCGAAGCTCGCGCGCTGGGAAGAGGCGGTGTCGGTCTATGCGCGCATCGAGAGCGAGGACGCGATGCGTCCGGCCGACTGGTACAACCGCGGCGTCGCGTATGAATCGCTCGGCGCGCGCGACGCGGCGATCGCCGACTTCGAGCAGTTCCTCCGCAAGGCCGCACAACGGAACATCCCGTACGCCGACATCGGCTCGCGCGTGAGCGACGCGATGGATCGCATCGCGAAGCTGAAGACCGCGCCGATCGCGAACGCATCGGCGCCCGCATCTCAGCCGGCGGTCGCGAACATCATCGATCCGATCACGGCGTGGCCGGAGGAGGGCGCGGCGTCGCAGCCCGGTTCGGAGCCGACGCCGGCGTGGCCGGAACCGACGAACGACGGCGGCGGCGAGCCGTGAAGGCGGGGTTCGGACGCGCGCTTCGCGTCCGCCGGCGCGGCGACTTCGACCGCGCCTTTGCGACGGGCGCCCGCATCTCGACGAAGGAAGCGTTGCTCGTCGCCGTCGCGAGCGGGGCCGAGACCCCGCGACTCGGCATTTCGGTCGGCCGCAAGTTCGGCTCTTCGCCGCGCCGCAATCGGGCGAAGCGGCTGCTGCGCGAAGCGTTCCGTCTCGAGCGCGCGAACCTCCCGAACGGACTCGACCTCGTGGTGGTTCCGCGCGTCGGGTTCCCCGACCGACTCGCGGACGTGCGTCTGCTGCTGGTCGATCTCGCGCGCCGCGCGGTGGCGCGTCTCGCGCGCCCGGCCCGCGCACCGGACTCCGGGAGCGACCCGCCGCCGTGAACCGACGCGCGCCGTTCCTCGCCGCGATCCGCTTCTATCAGCGCGCGATCTCGCCGTTGAAGGGGCCGACGTGCCGCTTCGTGCCGAGCTGCTCGGACTACGCCGTCGACGCGATCCAGAAGCGGGGCGTGATCGTCGGCATCGCGAAGACCGCGTGGCGCATCCTGCGCTGCAATCCGCTGTGCCGCGGAGGCTACGACCCGGTCGACTGACGCCGTGCGGCGATCAGGGCGACTCCGTGTCCTTCGCGTCGCTGTCCGACTTGCGCTGCAACCGCAGCTCGGTCGCGAGGCGCTCCATCGAGAGCGCGTTCGGCGCGTTGCCCGTGCGCATCGCCATCATCCGCGCCTGGTTCACCATCGCTTCGGCGCGCGCCTTGTCGCCGAGCCGCATCTCCTCGAACTTCGGCTCGCGCCGGTCGACGACCTGGCAGACGTAGACCGCATGGGTCTGATCGTCGCGCAGCGGTCCGTAGACGCCGCCTTTCGCGACGTTGAACACGAGCTCCTGGCCCTGCAGGAAGCGCGCGGCGGACGGCGCGTCATCGTTCCAGAACATCGTCCGGTGGTACGACTTCCGGAACTCCGGCAACGTCGTCGCGGTGAGCGACAGCTCGGCAAGCGTGGCGTCGAACACCTCGCCCTCGTGCCCGCCGATCAGCGCGTCGATCTCCGGCTGCTTCGACTTCACCGCCGCGTCGATGATCTTCTGGCGCTCGGCCTCGTCCGTGACCTTCGAATCGTCCGCCTGCTTCGTCCCCGCCGCGCGCGCCGCGTCCTCGATCTTCGCGACGTCGTCCTTCACCTTCTCCTTCGCCTTGTCCTTCAACGCCGCGCGGAATCTGTCGGCCGCTTCCTGCGACTTCTTCTTCGCGGTCTCCTTCTTCCACGTGGCGCGGAGGCGATCCTTCACTTCGTCGAACGGAAGCGCGACCGGCGCGATGCGCTCCTTCATGCGGAGCACGTAGGCGATCTTCAGATCCTCGTCGGGCTCGCGCGGGCTGACGTCGCCGGCCGAGAGGAACGCGACGTACTGCGCGAGCTGGGTGTCGGAGCCGATCGTCGGGAGATCCTTGAGCGCGTCCTTCGCGACCGGATCCTTGAACTCGACCAGCGTGAGGTGGAACTTCTCGATCATCGCGGGCAACACGTCCGCGGGCGGCGCGGG
>CAZBOK010000650.1:0-1997 GCA_964493525.1 uncultured Phycisphaeraceae bacterium
CGAGCACCCACGCCCACGTTCCTTCGACACCGTGGCGGCGCAGGACGGCCCGCGCGATCGTCGCGATGTCGAGGACGAGGATCGCGATCCACAGCGTCGTGTGCTCGGAGAACGAGATCACGGCGGGGAGAGAACTCCGATCGACAGGCCGCTGCGATGCGCGGAATCGCGCCAGAGCGAGTGCGTCGCGACGGTGAAGTCCGCGTCATCGCACAGGTAGATGTTGTCGACGTACTTCTGCGGGTTGCGATCCACGAGCGGGAACCAGGTGCTCTGCACCTGCACCATGATGCGGTGCCCCTTCGCGAAGGTGTGCAGCACGTCCTGCAGCGGGAAGCCGACGTGCGCGACCTCGTTCGGCACGAACGGCTTCGGATGCTCCTTCCCGTCGCGGAACCGGCCGCGGAACGACTCGCTGCGCACCATCATCTGCGCCGCGCTCCAACTGTGGCCGTGCGGCAGCTCGTCCGGGCACTTCGCGTCGTCGGGGTACACGTCGATCAACTTCACGATCCAGTCGCAGTCGGTGCCGGTCGTCGAGACGAAGAGGTCGACGTCGATCGGTCCCGCGAGCGTGACGTCGGCGGTGAGCGGCTCGGTGCGGTAGGTGAGCACGTCCGGGCGGCGCGACGCGAAGCGCTGATCGTCGGTCATGTATTCCGCCGTCATGCCGATCGCGACGTCCTCGGTGAACGGCACCGGGTGCGACGGGTCGCTGACGAACGAGTCGCGCGCTTCCGTCTCGGAAGCCGGCTGATCCATCGCGAGCACGCCGCCGCCGTGGAAGTCGAGCCGATGGCGCGCGACTCCGGCGGGAGGCCACGCGTCGAACGCGCGCCAGCGGTTCGTGCCGGTCTCGAAGACTGTGGCCTCCGGCAGATCGCACGGCGGCGCGCCTTCGGAACGCAGGAAGTGCTCGAAGAACTTGAACTCGACGTTCTCGCGGTACCAGACCGACGTCTTGTCGCCGAAGCGCTGATCGCCGAGGCGGTCGCCGTCCATGCGCGCCCACCCGCCGTGTCGCCACGGTCCCATCACGAGCGCGTTCCACGAGCCGGGGTTCTCGCGCTCGACGGTGCGATAGATGTTGAGCGCGCCGAACAGGTCTTCCGCGTCGAACCAGCCGCCGACCGTGAGCACCGCCGGCGCGACGTGATGCAGATGCGGCCGCAGGTCGCGGGCCGCCCAGTACGCGTCGTAGTTCGGGTGGTGCGTGAGGTCGTTCCAGAACGCGACGTCGCCTTTGAAGTAGCGCTCGTCGGCGTGCTTCAACGATCCGAGCCGCAGGAAGAACTCGTACCCGTCGACGATGCCGTGGTCGAACGCCTTGGCGTTCTCCGTCGTCGGCTGCGGGCGCGGCCGGCCGAACGTCGCGAGGAAATTGAACGCGTGCGGCAGGAAGAACGCGCCGTTGTGGTGGAAGTCGTCGAACCACCAATCCGCGATCGGCGCCTGCGGGGAGACGGCGAGCAGGTTGGGGTGCGCGTCGATCATTCCCGCGGCGGCGTAGAAGCCCGGGTAGGAGATGCCCCACATGCCGACGCGGCCGTTGTGGTTCGGGATGTTCTGCAGGAGCCAGTCGATCGTGTCGTAGGTGTCGCTGCTCTCGTCGACGCCCTTGCCGCTCGCGACGGCGTCGACGTGCGGGCGCATGTTGTCGAACTCGCCTTCCGACAGGTAACGGCCGCGCACGTCGCTGTAGACGACGATGTACCCGTTCTTCGCGAACAGCTCGCTCGGGCCGAGCGAAGTGCGGAACTGATCGGCGCCGTACGGCGCGCACGAGTAGGGCGTGCGGTTGAGGAGGATCGGGTGCGTCTCCGGCTGATCCGGCCGGTCGATCGGCGAGTAGATCGAGGCGAACAGGTGCGCGCCGTCGCGCATCGGGATCCGCACTTCCTGCTTCGAGTAGTGTGCGTGGATCCAGGCGGGGAGATCCTCTTCCTCGCCGATCGCCTTGGTGAGCGAACAACCGAAGAGCGCCGCCGCGATCGCGG
>CAZBOK010000651.1:0-1996 GCA_964493525.1 uncultured Phycisphaeraceae bacterium
CAATGACCCCGGACGCAAACGCGCTCGATGTGGAGAGGCTGCGGGAGATCGCGGGCAAGGCGACGCCGGGCGATTGGCCGGTGGAGACGTGGTACGGGTCGATGGACGGTGGATTCGCCGCGGTCGGTCCGCATCACTTGACGCCAGATGGAGAGTCCGACGAGCCCGGCGGTGTCGCGGAGACGCGCGCCCTCGCTGATGCCCGCTTCATCGCGACCTTCAACCCGACAACCGCGCTCGCGCTTCTCTCCCGCCTCGACGCGCTCGAAGCGGAGGTAGTGAAGCTGCGAAGGGTGAAGGATTCCGCAGTTCGCGCTCTTGGATTGCTCGGTGAGCACGGCGCGGAGTGTCCAGCGAACCCATATGGCCCTCTCTATGGCGATATTCCGGCGCACTGCAACTGCGCCTACGGCGCGCTCGATACCGCCCTCGCCGCGCTCGCACCCTCCGATTCTTCGGCAAAGGAGAAGGCGTGATGCCGCGGAGCATGAGCAATCGGATGCGAGGAAAGCCAGGGGCGGACTCGCTTCCGCCGCGAGGCCCATTCATTCTTCGCGCGCTGCGAGGTCGTCGCGGTCAGTTCGCTGGGTGGACGATCTGCGACGCGGCCGATCGCATTGTCGCGTTCGTCGATGAGCGCGACGCTCTCTGCGAGCCCGCGCCGCACAACCGCGCGCGCATCGACCACAACGGACGCCTGATTCTGACGCTGCTGAACCGCTGGTGGCGAGCGCGGAAGAAGGCGCAGCCTGATGCCCCCTCAGACTCTTCTGGCGCTCGAAAGGAGTCACAGTGAGCGAGACGAAGCTGTCGAGCATGACGCCGGATGAGCGGGCGCTTGCGTGCCACCGCTGCCGGTTCGCTGATGAAGAGTCGAATGTCGGGATGCTGACGCTCGCCATCCGCCAAGCCGAATCCGAAGCCGCATCCGCCGCGTTCCTCCGCGGGTTCGAGGCGGGGAGGGAGGCGAGCGCGCAGCGGATCGAGCGCGATATGGATGCCCCGTACTATTTGGCGGAGCGCATCCGCGCCCTCACACCGGCCGACGCGCGTGCGTCGTCCATCCCCGGCGCTGCGTCGGAGACGGAAAAGCAATGAAGCGCGGTCCGCAGATCCGATCGCTTGAGGAGCTGAGCGCCGCGGCGCGGCGCCGGCAGTCGGTGTTCGTTCCCGACTCGATCGTGTTTCGCAATCCGACTCCCGCCGCGTTCGCAATGAACTTCTGCGGGACGGTGCTCTTGAGCCTGATGCGCGACGGATTGTTCGTCTACATCAAGTCGATTCCACCGTGGGAAATGCGGAAGGCGAAGAAAGCGAGCGCGAATTGAACGCGAACGTGAAGGCGCGGGCCCTCGCGCTCGCCGAGATCGTGGGCGCATGACGACGCTCGTGCTCGCCGACAACCTATGCAGCGGCGTGCTGCACCATGCCGGCGCGGAGCGGACGATCTGCGGTCAGTGGAAACCGCCCTACTTCGCGAGCGGGTCCGAAGCGATGCGGACGAACTTCCCGCTGTGCCGCCGGTGCGGCGCCACGATCCGATGGGTCGTGACCGTCGCCGGCAAGTCGATGCCGGTCGACGAGTGCCCGACGGTCGACGGTAACGTCGTGATCGGTCGGGACGGGAGAGCGCGCGCTTTGAAGAAGTGGGCGAAGGGACAAGTGCCCGAAGCGGTGCCGCGCTACATGCCGCACTTCGCGACGTGCCGGCGCCCGGCGCCGCCCCGCAATCGCTGAACACCGACGCCGGCGACGGCGTCCTAACCCCGGAGGAAGTATGAAGCGTCTCGCCGTGTTGGTCTGTCTGCTCCTCGCGGTCGGCTGCGTCGCGCCGCCGCGCTACGTCCCGCCCTTCGATCCGATCGACCTCGGCGACGACCCGGAGATCGACGGCTCGGAGGTCGTGCTCAAGTCGCCGACCGATCAAGCCGCATTCCTCGATCTCCTCTGCGCCGCGCTCCGCTCCGGCCGTTCCGGTCGCGACGCGCTCCGCCAA
>CAZBOK010000652.1:0-1995 GCA_964493525.1 uncultured Phycisphaeraceae bacterium
GGCGCGATCCTCGCTCGTCGCGAGCACGGCGACGTCCGCGCCGGCGCGCGCGAGCGCGACCGCGCCGTGCTGGCCGATTCCGCGCGACGCGCCCGTGACGAGCGCGACGCGCCCCGAAAGATCGATGCTCACCGACACGCGGAGCCTCCGGAGGTCTCTCGAACCGTTGTCACTCGAACGCTTGGAATTCGGCCTGGCTCTCGACGCCGAACGAGATCGCCTCGGGGACGATCTTCCGCGAGAGCCCCGACAGCACCTTGCCGGGCGCCGGCTCGAGGAACCGGCGGATGCCGGCGCCGAACAGGCGGCGCACGCCGTCCTCCCACAGGACCGGCGCGGTGACCTGTCGCGCAAGCAGCTCGCGGATCTTCGCGGGCTCGGTGACGAAGTCTCCCGTCACGTTCGAGACGAACGGGATGCGCGGGGGGTGGATCTCGATCTCCGCCAGCGCGGCCGTGAGCGCGTCGGTGGCCGGCGCCATCAGCGGGGAGTGGAACGCGCCCGCGACCTTGAGCCGGACGCAGCGCCGCACGCCGTGGTCTTTCGCGACCTTCTCGGCGAGGTCGAGCGCCGGAACCGCGCCCGACAGCGCGATCGTTCCGGGCCCGAGGAAGTTCGCGGTCACCAGCACGCCGGCCGCGGAGCCCGCGCGGGCGAGGTTCTCGGCTTGTTCGCGCGACGCGCCGATCAGCGAGATCATCCCGCTCGGCTCGCGATCGGACGCTGCCTGCATCGCCTGGCCGCGACGGCGCACCAGACGGAGCGCGTCCTCGAACGAAAGGCAGCCGGCAAACCACAGCGCGGTGTACTCGCCGAGCGAGAGTCCCGCGGTCCCGCCGTAGCCGTTCGGGTCGAACTTCTTCTCCGCGACCAGCGCTTCGATCACCGCGACGGACGTGGCGAGGATCGCCGGCTGGCAGACGTCGGTCGCCTCGAGCTCGTTCGCCGGGCCTTCGCGCACGATGCGCCAGAGATCGAAGCCGAGCGCCTCGCCCGCGCGCTCCATCACCTCGCGGGCGCGCGGCGCGGCGCGGACGATCTCCTGCGCCATGCCCGGCTGCTGCGCCCCCTGGCCGGGAAACATCACCGCGCAGTCCTTGCGGTTCACCACTTGAGAACCACCGATCCCCACGTCAGGCCCGCGCCGAACGCGCACATCACGACGAGCTCGCCGTGGTGGCGATCGAGCCGACCGCTGCGCTTCACTTCGTCGAACGCGATCGGGATCGAAGCCGCGGACGTGTTCCCGTAGCGCGTGATGTTGACGTAGACGTCGTCCTCGGAGAGCCCGAGCTTCTCGCGCGCGGACTCGATGATCCGCAGGTTGACCTGGTGCGGCACGACGAACCCGAGCTTCAGGGCGGGGTGCCGCTCCTTCGCTTCCTCGACGAGCTCGACCATCCGCGAGACGGCGAACTTGTACACCTCGCGGCCGCGCAGCTTCATGAAGTGCATGCGCTCGTTCACGGTCTCGACTGAAGTCGGCCGCGCGCTCATCCCCGCGGGGACGATGATCACGTCGTAACCGGCGCCGTCGGCGTGGATCGAGCCGGACAACATCTCGCCGTGCTGGAACTGGTCGGACACGACCATCGCGCCGGCGCCGTCGCCGAACAGGATGCACGAGGAGCGGTCGGTGTAATCCGTCACACGCGACAACGCTTCGACGCCGATCACCAGCACGTTCTTCGCGGATCCCGAGCGGACGAACTGCGACGCGATCGTCATCGCGTACATGAAGCCCGAGCACGCGGCGCCGACGTCGAACGCGCCGATCTCGCGACAACCGAGCCGGTGCTGGACGATGCACGCGGTCGACGGGAACTGGAAGTCGCCGGAGACCGTGGCGACGACGATCAGGTCGACGTCCTGCGCGGTGATCCCGGCGTCGGCGAGCGCGCGCTGCGCGGCCTTCGTCGCCATGTCGGACGGGTTCTCGCCGGGCGCCGCGATCCGGCGCTCCTTGATGCCGGTGCGAGTGGTGATCCACTCGTC
>CAZBOK010000653.1:0-1979 GCA_964493525.1 uncultured Phycisphaeraceae bacterium
AGGAGTTGTATCCAGGTTCTACCGACCTACAATCGCCTGCGCTTCGCGCCCGCACCTCGAGAGTTCGAACACCTGAGATCGACGCTCGCTCTGACCTCGCTCCGGAGAGGCGACGGATGGCGGCTGATCCAAACCCTGCACCGACGAACGGGCACATGCGTCCCTCGTCCGAGCGGCTCGCGGCGGCGCTCGCGGCGCTCGAATCGGGCCTGACCGTCGTCGCGACGGAGGTCCCGCTCCCGGACGGTGGTTCTCTCGACGTCCTCGCCGCCGATGCATCGCTCGCGCCCGTGCTCGTGATCGGCGCATCGGACGACGCCTTCGCGCGGGTCGCAGAGGCGTGGGTGGGTTGGCAATCCGCAGCCCCGCTGCTCACGCGCCTGATCCCGAGCGATCGCCTGCGAGTGACCTTGCCCGCGCGCGTGCTCCTGGTCGGCAACTCGATTTCGGAGCGGACGCGAAAGCGGCTCGCGCTGCTCGCGCTGCCCGACCTCCGTTGCGTCGAAGCGGCGATCGCCGCCGCGCCGCCGCCGCCCGAAACGGTTCCATCGATCGTCCTCGCGACGTCCTCTCCTGGGTTCGCGCGATCGAACGGCGTCGGGATCCACACGCCTCCGCCGATCGGGATCGCCGCCGCCGAAACGAGCGTGATGAACGGCGCTCCGGAACCGGTCGAAGTGCAGACCGTCGCGGCGGCGCCGCACACGAACGGCATCGCGAACGGCGCGGGAATCGAAACGAACGGTGCGGCCAGCGTCGAGACGAACGGAGTGGAGCACTCGTCCGCCCGCTGGTTCGACGAGCTGAAGCAGCGCGTGCTGCGGCTGTCGCCCGAGGTCATCGAGGAGACCGACGGCGACGAAGTCACCTTCCGCGTGGCGGGGCAACTGCTCGTCCGCTTGACTCGGAACGGGCGCTCGGTGATGGTGTCGACCGCCGGCAGCGCGACGTCGGAGTCGGCGAGTCAAAAGGTCGAGGACGAAGAGTCGCTGGAGGCGGCGCTCGATGGCGTGTTCGGTCGCTTCTTCGGTCTCGCCGCGACGCGCCGACGTCTGCAGGCTGCCGAGCCGCGTCCGCGCCAGATCCGCTCGTTGCGGCTCCCGTCGGAGAACGGCCGCCGCAAGTGACGCCGGCGCGGCGCGCGCCGCGCGACCGCGAGCCCCTCGATGATGCCTCCCGAACGCGAGGAATCGCGCACGATCGACCGCCACCACTTCGTGCTCGGCGCGTTCGCGGTGCTGTTCGTGGCGGTCTTCCTCGCGCGCTTCCACGTCTTCACGATCGACCACGACTATCCGGCCGCACACGGCGAGGACGGCAAGCCCGCGCCGAAGGACGGCCTCCGCCTCGACATCAATTCGGCGGACGCGGCCGAGCTGTCGCTGCTGCCGGACATCGGTCCCGAGCGCGCGCGCGCGATCGTCGAGTTCCGGAGCAAGTGGGGCCGGTTCAGAACCGTCACCGAGCTCCTGCGCGTCGACGGCATCGGCCCCGACACGCTCGAGCGTATGCTCCCGCACATCTCCATTCAGAAGGACTGACCCCGCGATGGATCTCGATCGATTCTTGCGCCTCGCCCTCGAGGAGGACGTCGGCGCCGGCGACGTCACGACGAACTCGGTGGTCCCCGCGGAGATCCGCGCGCGCGGCCTGTTGAAGATCAACGAGCCCGGAGTCGTGTCCGGCCTCGCCGCCGCCCTGCGCACGTTCGAGCTCCTCGAGCCCGGCGCGCGCGTGACCGCGAAGGCGAAGGACGGCGATCGCGTCGACGCCGGCACGTTCGTCGGCGAGGTGACCGCGAGCGCGCGGACCGTGCTCACGGGCGAGCGCCTCGCGCTCAACCTGCTCGGTCGGTTGTCCGGGATCGCCACGCTCACGCGCCGATTCGTCGACGCGGTCGCGGGAACGAACTGCGGGATCGCCGAGACGCGCAAGACGACACCGCTGCTGCGCGCGCTCGAGAAGGCGGCGGTGCTGCA
>CAZBOK010000654.1:0-1970 GCA_964493525.1 uncultured Phycisphaeraceae bacterium
GTTGAACCCGCCCGCGCCATAGATCCCGTTTTCGTAAAGATTCACTTCGGAATCGCCCAAGCCGCGGGTTGCGCTGAGTGGAGCCAGCGGATAAATCATTGCACCATCCCCCTGACCGGCCATTCCACGCGCTTGCCGTAGGAGGGAGCTTCCCAACCGAGCTTCGGTCCATGGGAAGCGTCAACCGCGATTCGCCCGCCCGTGGCAGGGTACGCCGCTACGTATACGTGGGTGAATTCCTCTGGCGTCGCGGGATCGGCCGCCACCGTCACGAAGTTGCAGTCCTCACCCGCAGCCAGCAGCATGGAGGCCGCCAGCATGGAAAAATCGTCGCAGTCCCCTCGCCGGAAGTGCAGCATCTCAACAGGCCGCAACAGGATTTCGATGATGGGGCGTTGCTCGAAAGGCTGAAGCCATGCACTTGTCTGTTCGTCGTGAACAAAGCCGATCGCCCCGGCGCCGAGCGCGTCGTCGCGGAGCTCGAGGAAGTCCTGCAGTTGCGCTCCGCCGATGGACCGCCGCCCGCGATCGTGCAGACCGTCGCGGTGAACGGCGAAGGGATCGACGCGCTCGACGCCGCGATCGAAGCGCACCGCGCGGCGAACGCCGCCTCCGGCGCCGCGGCGCGCCGCCGCACCGCTCAGCGCGAAGCGAAAGTCCGCCGCATCGTCGAGGACCGCCTCGCCACCGACCTGTTCGACGGCAAGGGGATTGCCGCGCGCGCCGCCGAAGCGGTGGCCGCGGACCCGGACGCCGCGCGCTCTCCGTACGGAATCGCGGCGGACCTGCTCGCGGAGGCGCTCGCCGCCCGCGACGCGGACAACCAGAAGAGTGGAGGTGCCAAGTGACACCGAAGAAGACCGCCGCGCCCGGCGCGCCCACCGACGCCGCGAGCGCCGCCTCTCCCGCGCAGCGCGCATCGGACAAGACGCTGCATGCGCGCGAGGCGCGGCCGACCACGATCTCCGGCCGCGAGCTGAAGCCGTACTACACGGAGCGCGACGTCGCGAACCTCGATCCGGCGGCGGACCTCGGGATCCCCGGCGAGTATCCGTTCACACGCGGCATCCACTCGACGATGTACCGCGGCCGCGTGTGGACCATGCGCCAGTTCGCCGGGTTCGGCACCGCGCGCGAGACGAACAAGCGCTTCCACTACCTGCTCTCGAAGGGACAGACCGGGCTATCGGTCGCGTTCGACTTCCCGACGATCACCGGTTACGACTCCGACGACGCGATGAGCGAGGGCGAGGTCGGCCGCTGCGGCGTCGCGATCGCGTCGCTCGCCGACATGGAGACGTTGTTCGAGGGGATCCCGCTCGACCAGGTCTCGACGTCGATGACGATCAACGGGCCGGCGGCCGTGCTGCTCGCGTTCTACGTCGCGGTCGCGATGAAGCAGGGCGTGAGCCTCGAGAAGCTGCGCGGCACGACGCAGAACGACGTGCTGAAGGAATACATGGCGCAGAAGTCGTGGTGCTTCCCGCCGCACCCGTCGATGCGCGTGGTGACCGACATCATCGGTTACTGCACCGAGAAGGTCCCGCAGTGGAACACGATCTCGATCAGCGGGTACCACATCCGCGAAGCGGGCTCGACCGCGGTGCAGGAGTTGGCGTTCACGCTCGCGAACGGCTTCGCGTACGTCGAGCACGGCAAGCGCGCGGGCCACGACGTCGACTCGTTCGCTCCGCGCCTCTCGTTCTTTTTCAACGCGCACCTCGACTTCTTCGAGGAGATCGCGAAGTACCGCGCGGCCCGGCGCATCTGGGCGCGGCACATGAAGGAGCACTACGGCGCGAAGAACCCGCGCTCGTGGCTCCTGCGGTTCCACACGCAGACCGCGGGCGTGTCGCTGACCGCGCAGCAGCCGGAGAACAACATCGTCCGCACCGCGTGCGAGGCACTCGCCGCGGTGCTCGGCGGCACGCAGTCGCTGCACACGAACTCGATGGACGAGACGCTCGCGC
>CAZBOK010000655.1:0-1965 GCA_964493525.1 uncultured Phycisphaeraceae bacterium
AATCGCCAAGTCGAACGATCTCCACCGTCACCTCCCGCTCGTACGGCATGATGACTTCCAACGCGAAAACGCCCGCGGAAAGTTGCAGTTCGTACCCTGCCGACCGCAGCTCCTGAACGCTCACCTGCTCGCACGTTCCGCAATGGACGAACGTCACGCGTGCCGCCTGTGATGCTGGATCCGCAGGATCGGCGGCGAACTGAGGCGTGACCCGATAGCGTCCGTCCTGGACCAACTCCAGTGTGCGACTCGTGGCGAACAGGTCCGCGCCCGAGTTTGCGGCCCCGTAGAAGTCGGGTTCATGACACGACGCGAAAACATCCAGGGACCAGGAATCAGTCACCCTCTCGGCCTCCGTCGAGTCGCACAGGTGAAGCTGATAGTGGCACCGAGGCGCTCCCGAGAGGAATTCGGCCTCGATGTCCGCGAATGTCTCCCCATAAACCTCTCCGATCCACGCACGCAAGCCGGCTGCGTCCTTGCCTGACGATCCCTGGAAGATCCGGCGGAATTGCGCCATTCCACGCGTCTCGATCAAGAATCGCACGAATCGTCCCGCTTCGTCATAGTCGACCTCTTCCGCAGGCTTGTCGAGCATGTCCCCGATCGCCATCGAGCCGGGCCGACTACTCACCAGGGACGAGAGAGCCTGGGCGAGCCCCTCGTTGAAGAACGGCGCAGCGTTTCCCCACGCCGTTCGATGGATTGCATGAACGAGTTCATGCCGCAAGAGCCATGACGGCCTGTCCCACCAGCCCGTATCGAGGAACCTCAACCAGACCTTCCCGTGATCGTAACAGGCCGCGATATCACAGGGCTGTTGCTCGCTGAAGATCTCCACGGGCACGACGAAATCATCAGGGATTGGTTCGCCAAGGAAGTCAAACACACGTTCAATGAAGCGATCGAGGTGCTCGACAGTCCCCGCGCAGAGCTCAGCACTATCGGAATGCACCTGTATGTCGACATAACTCCCGCTCGCGTCCGGTGTGCACCCGCTGAGGATCGCCACTACCGTGAAGCGCGTGAAGGCAGTGCTCCGAGGCCCTCCCCGCCTTCGCTCTGCGTTCCGTCCCGTACGTGGCGCTGATGGCATCGAGCAGTCTCCAGAAACCGCAGGTCTGCGCAACCATATCACGCAGAACCGAACTCCGACCGCCGCCGACCTCGAGCGCGTACCCGCCGAGCGTGACCCCGAGCTCGTCGAGGCCGTGCAGGAAGTCGACCTCTCGCTCGCCCTGCGCAACGTCCCAATCGATGCCGACGCTCCACCTCCGCGTGATCGACCAGCCGCGCCCGCGATCGGCTGGTCGTCCCGAATCCTCCTCGCCCTTCTGCGAGAGCGCGAGCGAACGCAACCGAGCTGACCGGTCAGTCTCGATCCTGGAGCGGCGCAAACCGCGCGCATCTTCTCATTGGACCGCCGTCGGACCCAGCAAGGCCCGATTTCCAGGCGGGAAGATCTCCCGTCCGGCGCCCAAATTTGGATCGATTTTGGATCGATTTTCAGGCCGCTGGAGCAATTACCTCAAATTCCCGCCCTGTTGCCGCCCTGGCGAAGCACATCCACCACTTCACGACCGAGATCCACACCCAGTTCGTCTACAGCGGCGGGGAGACCTTCACCTTCCAGGGCGACGACGACGTTTGGGTGTTCATCAACGGCAAGCTCGTCATCGATCTCGGCGGCGTTCACGGCGTCGCAATGGGCACTGTCAACCTCGACACTCTCGGCCTCCAGCCGGGCAACACCTATAACCTCGACGTCTTCCACGCCGAGCGCCACACCGTCGCGTCGAACTTCCGTATCGACACCACGATCTGCTCGATCCCGCAGTGATCTCGGGTCCAGCCGCGGCGCTCGGAGCCGTGCCCGGCGTCCGACCCGACGGCCTCTACACGAACTGCGTCCATCCGTTCGGATGTTCCTCCTTGTAGGACTGATACCTCCACGCCACCGGGTAT
>CAZBOK010000656.1:0-1957 GCA_964493525.1 uncultured Phycisphaeraceae bacterium
GAAGTGGATCCCCGGCGCCCCGCCGTCGAGGAGCCCGACGCACTGCGCGGTCGCATGTTCGATGCCCGTGGCGACGATCGCTTCCGGATCGTGCGCGAGGCCTTCGAGTCGCTTCAACAGCGCCCGCGGGATCCGCGCGCCGCACAGACTGGTGAACCGCTTCACCTGCGCCAGGTTCGTGATCGGCATGATCCCCGCGACGATCGGGCAGGCGATGCCGGCGGCGCGCGCGCGCTTCACGAACTCGAAGTAGTCGATGTTGTCGAAGAAGAGCTGCGTGATCAGGAAGTCGACGCCCGCGTCGACCTTCGTCTTCAGGTGCCGCAGGTCCTGGTCGCGGTCGCGGCACTCGATGTGGCCTTCGGGGTAGCAGGCGCCGCCGAGGCAGAAGTCGAAGTTCTTGCTCACGAATCCCACGAGCTCGGACGCGTGCGAGAAGCCGCCCTCGGTCGGCACGAACGCGGTCTCGCCCTGCGGCGGATCGCCGCGGAGCGTCAGCACGTTTTTGATCCCGCGCTCCGCAAGCCGCGCGAGCACGGCGCGGATCTCGTCCGCCGTCGCGCCGACGCACGTCAGGTGGGCCATCGCGATCAGTCCGATCTCGCTCTGGATGCGGCCGACGAGGTCGACGGTGCGCTCGCGCGTGCTGCCGCCGGCGCCGTAGGTCACCGACACGAACGACGGCATCAGCGACTTCAGCTCGTCGATCGTCCGGTAAAGCTGTGCGAGGCCCTCGTCGCTCTTCGGCGGGAAGAACTCGAACGAGAACAACGGGCGGCCGCGCGCGAAGAGGTCTCGGATCTTCATCGGGTCGCCCAGGATAGGGATCGATCGCGCGGCGTGGCCGGTGCGCTCATCGAACCGGCAGCGCCTCGCCGTCCTTCAGGTCCGCGTGCACGCCGTTGCCCCCGTCCTGTCCCGCGCCGCGCGACGGCAGCAGCGACAGCGAGTGATCGTCGCCGCCTTCATCGAGGAACAGGCCGAGCCCGTGCGCGGCGAAGCCGAGACTGCGCGCGCGCGCGAGGTAGTCGTCGGTGCCGTCGAGGTCGCGGAACAGCGCGACGCCGGCGTGCGCGGCGCCGAGCGCGTCCTCGCCGCACGAGTAGAGGTCGTCGCCCGCGCCGTCGATCGCGAGCGCGAAGCTCTCCTCCGCGAAGCCGAGCGCGCGATCGTCGGAGCGGAACACGTCGTCGCCGCGGCGGTCGACGAGGATCCCCGCGCCGCCGCAGAGCCCCGGCGCGACCGGCGCCGCCGCGCCGAACGTGAGCGCGCTCGCGGCGCCGCCGCTCTGCTGCAGGAGGTGCACGTCGTTCCCCCACGCGTCGCCGAGGAGGCCGAGGCCGCCGGTCGAGCCGACGCCGCCGCCGTTCCGGCCGAGCTCGAAGCGATCGTCGCCGCCGCCGTCGATCACGGCGCCGACGCCGCAGAGCCCGAGGCCGAGCCCGGCGTCCGCGCGGTATTCGTCTTCGCCGTCCGCGTCGTCGAGCACCGCGACGCCGAACAGCGCGGCCCCGAAGCCGAGACCGTTCGCGACGTACCGGTCGTCGCCGGCCTGGTCGACGAGGAGCGCGACGCCCGCGTCCGCGGCGCCGAGCCGCCCGCTCGTCGACGTCCAGGTGTCGCGGCCGGCGAGATCGATCGCGACGCGCACCGGCGGTTCGAGCGCGGATCCCGCGCGCGCGGCGGGCGCGTCGCCCGGACCGATCGAACCGCCGTCGTGCCAACGGTCATCGCCGCCGAGGTCGATCGCGAGCGCGACGTCGGCAACCGGCAGGATCGACGTGCCGCGCCCGCCGATCACCACGAGGCCCGCGTCGCACTCGGTCACGAGGACGAGCCCCGACGGAACGCCCGCGCCGTTCGGGAGCGGCGCGAGCTCGCGTGCGAACGGCTGGTCCGCGGCCGCGCGCAACGCGGGCATCTCGCGGTCGACCGCGAGATGCCCGCGTTGCGCGCG
>CAZBOK010000657.1:0-1934 GCA_964493525.1 uncultured Phycisphaeraceae bacterium
CAACGCGACCGCCGCCGACTCCGCGCGACGCCACGCCGCCGCCTCGGGGTCGAACCAATCGAGGCCGATCGCCGGCACGCTCGCGACCGCGGCGTCGATCGGGCTGATCGAGAGCTGCACGACGCGCGCGGCGGTGCCGGCGGCGGCGGGCGTCTCGCGGCGATCGAACACGCGGAACCCGGCGATCTGCTGCCCGAGCGGCAGCTCGGCGAGAGCGAGGTTGGATGCGACCGGCGTCGCCGCGCGCACGGTCAGCGTGACGGCGAGCGGCTCCCCGACGGTCACGTCGTTCTTCGCGACGGCGACCTCGACCGTGACCGGTCCGACGACGGTCGGCGCTCCGGCGGTCGGCGGCGCGGGCAACGGATCGACGTCGATCCGCGCCGGCGGCGGCGACGCGACGCGCTCCGGGCCGGACTGGATCCGCGTGGTTCGCGGCGCGCGATCGCCGAGCATCGTGAACTTCGATCCCGAGAGATCGATCACCCCCGCTTCCGGCGCGACGAACCAGCGCTCGCCTTCCAGCACGAGGATTCCCGTGGCGCCGGCCGGGCGCGCGGCACGCAGGCGCAGCGGGCGCTGGCCCGCGTCGGTCTCGAAGCTGCGAACGTCCGACGTCGGTCCCGATTCGCCGATCTCCGGAGCGCCCGGCAGCGGGACGACGTCCTTCTGCCACGGCAGCGTGAAGTGCCCGCTCATCAGATCGGAGAGGAGCCGCGCGTCGACCTCGAGTCGCACGCGCACCGAGAACGGCTGGCGGCGGTACACGCGCGCACGGTTCGGCGTCACCGCGAGCTGCAGCACGGGCTCCACGTCCGCGCCGACGGCGCGCAACGCGACCGGGTTCGCGGCGAGCTCCTCGCCGGTCGAGCAGCGCACGCCGACGCCGCGCACGTCGAACTGTCCCGCGCGCAGCGCGGTCACCTTCACGCGATACTCGGCGAGGTACTCGGTGCCGTGATCCGGACCGCCGCGCGTGCGCACCGCGATCTCCGGGCCGCCCGCGGCTTCGAATTCGAGTCCGTCGATCACCGGGAGATCGCCCAGCTCGGAGTCGACCGCGCATTCGCCGGAAACCTCGACGTGGATCAGCGCCGCCTCGCCGACCACGACCGTCTCGCGGTCGAGGTGCGCGGTGCACACGGCACGCTCGCCGCACGTGGCGCGCGGCGCGAGCGGAAGGAGCGCGAACAGCGCCGCGAGCGCGCGGCCGAGTCGTCCGATCGTCACCAGTCACGCTCCGTGCGGGCGCCGTCCTTCGCGCGTCTCTCGCGGGCCACGGTGCGATCGTACTCGCGGCGCTCCGCGTCCGCGCGACGCAGGCGCTCCAGCAGGTCGACCGCCTGCTCGCGGAACAGGCCGCCCGGCAGCCGCGGCTCCTCCTCCGACGATCCCGCGACGGCGCCGTGCTTGCCGCTCTTCTTCGCGGCCTCCGTTGCCGCTTCGGCGCGGGCTCTTTCGATCGACTGCCGCAGCGCTTCGTCGCCCGGGTCGCCGTCCGCGACGCGCGTCTCGGGCGACTTCCCGGCGCCGCGGTCGTCGTTCGTCTTGCCGTCGCCCTTGCCCTTCGCCGCGGCGCGGTTGGCGCGCTCGATCTCGCGGATCCGACGCACCACGCGCTCGAGGTCGATCGCCGCTTCGGGTCCGTGTCCGTCGGCGATCGCGGCCACGAGGCGCGATCGCGCCGCGACCAACGTCGGCAGCACGCGATCGGGCGGCGCCGCGAGCGCGGAGCGGAACGCCGAGACTCCCGCGCCGAACTGCGCCGCCGCTTTCGCGCTCCGCTGGTCCAAGTCGCGGCCGAAGAGCTGCGCCGCGCGATCGAACTCGACCTGCGCACGGCCGGCGTCGCCACCGCGCAGCGCCGCGAGCGCGTGATCGAACGCGATCGCGGGCGAGGCCGGCGCGTCGCGCGCGGCCGATTCCCACAGCGG
>CAZBOK010000658.1:0-1916 GCA_964493525.1 uncultured Phycisphaeraceae bacterium
CGCGCGCAGAGCGGACGCGGCGGGAGTCGCGCGTACGACGCGCGCGCGGCGGCCGACCTCCTGCTCGAACTGGGTCACGAGGCTCAGGCGGGCAAGCTCATCGCGGCGGAAGCCGCGGAGGGCCGCGTCGCGCGCGATCTACCGCTGACGATGATCCGCGACGACAAGACGCCGCCCGCGCTCGCGCTCGCGCTCCTCGCGACGGTCCCGCCCGGCGGTCCCGGCGACGGCGATTCGGCGTACGCCGCCGCCGGCCGTGCGCAGGCCGCGGGCGACGAGGAGCTTGCGCAGCGGCTGTTCCGCCGGGCGCACCTCAGCTTCGCGATCGAGCACCTCGCGGCGCGGCGATTCGAGGACGCCGATCGCAGCGCTCGTCTCGCGCGGCGCCGGATCCCGAGCGCCGAAGCGGACGTGCTCCTCGCGCTGTCGCGCATCGCCAGGAAAGATCCGGACGCGGCGATCCAGCTCGATGCCGCGCTGAAGGCGGCGCCCGACGGCCTCGATCCGCAGTTCTTGTCGGCGCTCGACGCGCTCGCGGGGATGGCGGAGCTGAAGGACGCGCTCGCGAAAGTGCTGCGCTGACTCGCGCCGCGACCTACTTCTTCCCGTCGCAGCTCGCGCACAGCCCGAACAACTTCAGCGAGTGCGAGAGCACGTGGAACTTCCGCTCCTTCGCGGCCTGCTCCTGCAGTTGCTCGATCACCTCGTTGCTGAACTCGGCGATGTCGCCGCAGCGCAGGCAGATCATGTGGTCGTGGTGCTCGCGGCCGTGCACCGGCTCGTAGTACTTCGACTCGCGCGCGCGAATCTCCAGCTCGTCGAGGAAGTGCGCGTCCACGAGGAGCTTCAGCGTGCGGTAGACCGTCGCCTTCGAGACGTAGGTGCGTTCGCGCTTCAACACCGCGTAGAGGTCTTCCGCCGAGAAGTGCTTCGGCATTGAGAAGGCGCGCTTCACGACCTTCAAGCGCTGCGCGGTGTGCTTCAGCCGGTTCTCGCGCAGGAAGCGATCGAACAGCTCGTCGACGACGGCCGACTGTTTCCGGCGATCGACGCTCACGCACGGCCCTCCTGCTCCGAGCGCCCGATGTCGGTGCGGTAGAACGCGCCCTGGAACGAGAGCTGGGTCACCGCGCCGTACGCCTTCGCGCACGCGCGCGCGAGATCCTGCCCGAGCGCCGTCACCGCGAGCACGCGGCCGCCGGTCGTCACGACCTTCCCGTTGCGCAGCGCGGTCCCGGCGTGGAAGACGGCGACGTCGGGATCGCCGCGCAGCCGCTCGAGCCCGTTGATCGGGAAGCCGGTCGCGTACGGCCCCGGGTAGCCGTCGGAGGCGAGGATCACCGTGCACGCCGGGCGCGGGTCCCACTCGATCGGCTGCGACTCGGAGAGCCGGCCGTCGACCGCGAGCAGCAAGAGCTCGAGGAGGTCGCTCTTCAGGCGCGGGAGGATCGCTTCGGTCTCCGGATCGCCGAGCCGGCAGTTGAACTCGAGCACCTTCGGGCCGCCGGCCGTGATCATCAACCCCGCATAGAGGAAGCCGCGGAACGGGCGGCCTTCGCGCGCCATGCCGTGCACGGTCGGCACGAGGATCTCGGACTCGACGATCTCGAGGATCTTCGGCGTCACGTTCTTCGTCGGCGAGACGACGCCCATGCCGCCGGTGTTCGGGCCGCGATCGTGATCGAACGCCGCCTTGTGGTCGCGCGCCGACTCGAGCGTCGCGATGGTGCGGCCGTCGACGATCGCGATCACCGACGCTTCGACGCCCTTCAGGAACTCCTCGATCACGATCTTGCCGCCCGCGTCGCCGAACTCGCGGGCGAGCATCATGCGGTCGACCGCCGCGGTCGCCTCGACGTGATCGCGCGCGATGACGACGCCCTTGCCCGCGGCGAGGCCGTCGGCCTTCACCACGA
>CAZBOK010000659.1:0-1915 GCA_964493525.1 uncultured Phycisphaeraceae bacterium
CGATCGACGCGATCAACGAGCGCGCGGACTTCGCGGTGCGCGCGACGCCGCTCGTCGCCGGACGCTGGCGCGTCACGCTCCCGCGAGTGAGCGGCTACGCGGACGTCGCGCCGCGCGACGTCGACGTCGTCGCCGGTCGCACGACGCCGATCGAGTTCACGCTGACTCCGTCGCCGTGAGTCGCGACGCGTCGCGCGAGTCGGAGTGCAGGAATGCGAAACTGGAATTGACTTCGGCGTGTTCGTACATTGCGGCGCGTTCACGGGAGTCGCGCGCAAGCGGGACGAACGTGGACGAGAAACCTGTGGCGAAAGCCACCCACCATGAAGGGCTCGTCACTCTGCGTTGGAGTCGACGAGCCTTTTTCGTTCGCGACCGACGATGCGAGGGACGTGAGTCGCGTCTTGCTCCGGTGACGACGTGAACGACTTCGTGATCGCGCGCTTCGTGTTCGTGAAGTTGCTCGCGCTGTGCACGCTGATCGCGTTCGCGTCGTTGCTCGCGCAGCTCGACGGGTTGTACGCGAGCGGCGGCATCCTCCCGATCTCGGTAACGATCGAGGCGATGCGCGCGCGCGCCGGCGACGCCCTCGCGACGCTCGTCCAGTTCCCGACGCTCTTCGTGTTCGGCGCGAGCGACGTGCAGATCCATCTCGCGTGCTGGATCGGCGTCGGCGTCTCCGTCCTCGCGCTCATCGGCTTCGCGACGATCCCGTGCTTCGTGATCGCGTGGGCGCTCTACCTCTCGTTCGTCACCGCCGGGCTCGACTTCCTGTCGTTCCAGTGGGACTTCCTCCTGCTGCAGTCGCTCGCGCTCGGGGCGCTCGTCGCCCCCGCGCGGAACCGGCCATCCCGCTGCGCGGACGTGGCCGTATCGCGAATCGGGCTGTACCCGCTGTGGTGCCTGCTCTTCCAGTTGATGTTCGCGTCCGGCGTCGTGAAGTACCGCAGCACGGACGGTGCGTGGCGTCATCTCGAGGCGCTGCGATACCACTTCGAGACGCAGCCGTTGCCGACGGTCGTCGGGTGGTGGGCGCATCAACTGCCCCAGTGGGCGAAGACCGCAGGGTGCGCCGCGACGCTGTTCATCGAGATCGTCGTGCCGTTCGCGATCTTCGCGCCGCGTCCGATGCGCGCGCTGCGCCGCGCCGCCGCGTGGACGTTCATCGCGTTCATGGTCGTGATCGGCGTCACCGGCAACTACACGTTCTTCAACCTGCTCACGATCGCGCTCGCGACGCTCCTGCTCGACGACGGCGCGTGGCCGTCCGCGCTGCGCCGCCGCCTCGCGCCGGTGGTCCCGAGCGCGCCGTCGCGCGCGCGGCTCGCGCTGCTCCCGATCGCGTGCACTTCGATCGCCGTCAGCATCGCGCTTTCGATCGGCGCGTTCCGTCCCGGCCGTGAGCCGTGGCCCGAGCCGGTGGCGGCGGTCGAGGCGAAGATCGCGCGCTTCGGACTCGCGTCACGCTTCGGGCTGTTCGAGGACATGACGGAGGAGCGTCCCGAAATCCTCGTCGAGGGGAGCGACGACGGCGTCGCGTGGAAGACCTTCGAGTTCCGTTGGAAGCCGGGCGACGTCGCGCGCGCGCCGCGCTTCGTCGCGCCGCACCAGCCGCGCCTCGACTGGCAGATGTGGTTCGCGGCGCTCGGCGGAGATGCACGCCGCGAACGCTGGTTCCTCGAGTTCGCACGCCGACTCCTCCAAGGCGCGCCCGCCGTCGTCGATCTCCTCGCGAACGATCCGTTCGCCGGCCGCGCCCCGCGCTACCTGCGCGCGCGGATGTTCCGCTACCGGTTCACGACGACAGCGGAGCGCGCGGAGTCCGGCGCGTGGTGGCGGCGCGAGGAACTGCCGGACTTCCTGCCGGCGGTCGAGCTCGCGGCCGGAAGCCTGCGGATCGCCGGCCTGCCGCACT
>CAZBOK010000660.1:0-1893 GCA_964493525.1 uncultured Phycisphaeraceae bacterium
GTGTGTCGGAATGTCGAGAATGCCGCCGCCGAGGTCGCTGCGTCCGTCGGGGGGACTTGGGGAGCGTCAGCGGCGATCGCCGGCGTGATGCGAGCCGGCGGGTCGGCGACGACGTCCGGAGTCGCAGCCGGATGCACGCCGCCGGTCTGACAACCCGCGCACCAGAGGGCGACGGCGATCAGCGCGGAGTGGAGCCCGAGCGTGCCGGGAAGAACCCGGTGCGCAGGGAATCGCACGGAGGGACGCCGAATCTGAGCCAACACTCTCTCCATCGAACCTCGCCGGGGAACGTCCCTGCGGCGAGCCCACACCCGACCTGTCCTTCTCGCGCGGTCGGTCCTGCTCTCGTCTTCCTGAACTCTCGGCAGAAGAGAGTGCGAAACCCGGACCAGTCGGGCGGGCAGGGTATCCGATCCGGATCTCGTGCCCGTAAGTCTCTTCGGAAAAAACGATTCTGCGACTGGAGCTGCAGACTCGCGGGATGCCCCCCAGATGGCCGTCGCGCGAATTCCGCCAGATTCCGCCATCGATGGCGGAATCTCAGCGCGGTCGGATCCCGCGCTCCGCGAGGCGGTAGACCGCGCCCCGCCGGCTGCCGAGCCGCTCGAGGACGCCGCGCCGGACCAGGTCGTTCAGGTCGCGGAGACCGGTCCGCTCCGGGACCGACACCAGCTCGCAGTACTCCCGGCTGCGGATCACCCCACCCTGCTTCAGGTGCTCGACGACCCGCGACTGACGGTCGTTGACGACCGGCGACGACGAGGGCGCCGGGATCGCCGGACCGGCAGCCGAGGGCGGTGGTCCGAGCGACCCCGACCCACCCGCTGGCTCCGTCGCCGGAGCGGGCGACCGAACGGCGACCTCCCCCAGTCCGGCGCCTTCGAAGACGAGCGCCTGCGGCGGCACGAGGTCGACATCCGTGAAGAGCATCGCGCGCGCGAGGACGTTCTTCAGCTCGCGGACGTTTCCCGGCCAGTCGTACTGGTAGAGCCGGTCGAACGCGGCGGGAGCGAGTCCCTGGATCGTGCGGCCGTGCTCCTCGTTGAACTGACGGATGAAGAGGTCGACGAGCGCCGGCAGGTCTTCGCGCCGTTCGCGCAGCGGCGGCACCTGCAGGGAGACGACGTTCAGCCGGAAGTAGAGGTCCTTGCGGAAGCCGCCGTGCTGGACGAGGTCGGCGAGGTCGGCGTTCGTCGCGGCGACGATGCGGACGTCGACCTCGACCGGCTGCCGCGAGCCGAGGCGCGCGACCTTGCGATCCTGGAGCACGCGCAGCAGCTTCGCCTGCACCGCCGGCGGCATGTCGCCGACCTCATCGAGGAACACCGTGCCGCCGTCGGCGAGTTCGAGGAGCCCGGGCTTCGCGCGCTGCGCTCCGGTGAATGCGCCCTTCTCGTATCCGAACAGCTCGGCTTCCAGCAGCGCCTCGGGAACCGCCGAGCAGTTGAGCGCGACGAGCGGGCGGTGCGATCGATCGCTCCAGCGATGGAGCAGCTCGGCGATGACCTCCTTGCCCGCGCCGGTCTCCCCGAGGATCAGCACCGACGCGCTGCTGTTCGCGACCTTCGCCACCTGCGCGAGCACCGCCTTCATGGCGCCGGACTGGAAGACGTACGGGTGGAGATCGAGCTCCGGCGCTTCGCTCTCCGCGGGAGCGTCCTTCGCCGGCTCGGCGACCTGGCGGCGGCGCGACTCGCCGAGATCGCGCGTCGCGGCGTCGAGCAGGAACGCGGCGCTCTGGCCGTCGCTGGGGAACGCGGCGACTCCGGCGTTCAGCGTGAGCCGCAGCGGTCGATCGCCGGTCTTGCCGACCTCGATCGCCTCGACGACGCGCCGCGCGCGCGCCACGAACGCGAGCGCGGCGTCGCGGTCGGAGTGCGGGCAGAGCACAAG
>CAZBOK010000661.1:0-1892 GCA_964493525.1 uncultured Phycisphaeraceae bacterium
GTTTCGGCGCGACGGCGGGCGCGCAGCCGCGCGCCGGCGAAATCGAGCGTCGCACGTTCTCCGCCGGCGTGCGTTGCGGGCGCATCGCCCGCGCGAGCGGCGAACGCGAGGTGCAGCGTCACGCGCGTGCGCCGCGTGCCGAGCGGCCGGAAGGTGACTTCGCCCGCGACGCGGCGTCCCGCGACGCTCTCGTCAGGGATCTCGTCGCTCAAGCGCGCGATCCACGAGTCGCTCTCCCGTTCTGCCAAGCGCGCGCGCCAACGCAGCAAGCGCGTGGTCGCCTCCTGCCGGTTCGCCTTGCGGATCGAGCGCGAAAGCTGCTCGAACTCCGCCCACTGATCCACTGCGGTGTGCACCGGCACGTCGACTTCGATGCTCTTGTCGATGCTGAACATGATCTCCTCCAACCAGGAGCGAACGGGGTCGGCGGAGCGAAGAGCAAGCAATGTGCCGCTCCCCCGCGACCGCGCGGTCGAGCAGCGTCGTCGCGCGCGTCCGCGATCCACCGGAGCTTTCTGCAAAGTCGGAGCGCCCGAGCCGCGTCCGCGATCGCGCGACGCGAATCCGCTCAGCGCTCCGATCGCCGCGCGCTCGCGCGGCAAAGCGCGCGGACGCGAGCGGATCCGATCGACGTCCGATCCCGCGCGCGAGAGCGGCGGGCGGCACGACCCGTGCATGTCCGCGCTTCCCCGGAACTCGCCCGCGCGGATCGCGGGGCGCTGTGACGGAGAAGAAGAGCAAACGACACATGTGTTGGAGCCGCGTTCGCCCGCTTGACGACTCTGAGCCCGGCAGCTCTCGGACGTCGGACGCGACTCGGCTTCAAGATTCGGGCGGAGACGAAGCTCTTGAAGGAACCCTGAGGGCTTCGGCTCCGCCTGTTTTCGGTCGAGGGATGCGGCCGGAGCGCCGAGCGTGAAGCTCACCGTGAACGGCGCGGAGCACGACGTCGACGCCCCCGACGACATGCCGCTGCTCTGGGTCCTCCGCGACCTCCTCGGGTTGACCGGCACGAAGTACGGCTGCGGCATCGCGCAGTGCGGCGCGTGCACCGTCCACGTCGCCGGCCGTCCCGTGCGATCGTGCGTGCGGCCGATCGGCGCCGTCGCGGGAGAAGCGATCACCACGATCGAAGGCATCGGCGACGGCGGCACCGGCGCCGCGGTGCAGCGCGCGTGGATCGAAGAGGACGTCGTGCAGTGCGGCTACTGCCAGTCCGGGCAGATCATCGCCACGATCGCGCTGCTCGCCGAGCGTCCGGACCCGACCGACGACGACATCGACCGCGCGCTGTGCGGCAACGTCTGCCGGTGCGGGACCTACCAACGCATTCGCCGCGCGGTGCATCGCGCCGCCGAGATCGCGCGGGGCGAGAAGTGACGCTCACGCGGCGCGCCTTCCTCGCGACCGGCGCGCGCGGCGCCGCCGGACTCGTCGTCGGCTTCTGGATCGGCCGAGCGACGGCGTGGGCGCGCGAACCGGGGCCGGCGTCCGCGCCGCTGCCCGACCCGAACGCGTTCCTGCGGATCGGCGCCGACGACAGCGTGACGATCCGCCTCGCGCACTCGGAGCTGGGCCAGGGCATCTGGACCACGCTGCCGATGCTGGTTGCCGAGGAGCTCGAGTGCGACTGGTCGCGCATCGCGGTCGAGCATGCGCCCGCGGCGCCGGAGTACGAACACACCACGCTGCACATCCAGATGACCGGCGGCTCGACGACGACGTCGTCGGAGTTCGACCGCTACCGCCAGGTCGGCGCGCTCGCGCGCGAGATGCTGATCGCCGCGGCGGCGCAGCGCTTCGGGGTCGCGCCGAGCGCGTGCCGCGCCGCCGACGGCGGCGTCTCCGCCGGCGATCGTCGCGCCACGTTCGGCGAGCTCGCCGAAGCGGCC
>CAZBOK010000662.1:0-1875 GCA_964493525.1 uncultured Phycisphaeraceae bacterium
GTGATCAGCACGATCGCGGCGCCCTCGCGCGCGTCGTCGGCCGGGATCGCCGCGAGCGAGGTCGTGAGCGCCGCGCCGAGGTCGGTGCCGCCGCGCGTCACGCTCTCGATTCCGGTTTCGCGGAGCAGCTCGACGAACGAGTCGACGTCGCGCGTGAGCGGCGTCACGAGCTTCGCGTCGCCCGCGAACACGACGAGCCCGAGGCGGTCGCCGGGAGTGGAGCGGACGCGCTCCGCGAGCGTCAGGATCTCGCGCCGCGCCGCTTCGAGCCGGTCCGGCTCGGTGTCGCGCGCCAGCATCGATCGCGACACGTCGAGCGCGATCATCACGTCCGCGCCGCGCGCGCCGGCCGCCCGATCGTCCTCGCCGAACACCGGCTGCATCGCGGCGAGCGCCGCGCACGCGAGCCCGACGACGAGGAACGTTCCCGGGCGCGTCGTCCCCGCGGCGGCGGCGCGCAGGCCGAACGCCGTCGCGCGCCGCCGTGCCGCGGCGCGCTCGGCGCGCGCGACCGCGACCGCCGCGATCGGCGCGAGCAGGAGTAGCGGCCACGTCTCCGGCCGGAGGAACGCTTCACGCACGAAGTCGAGCGTCACGGCAGCACCTCGAGCGCAGTGGGCTCCAGGAACCGGCCGGTGAGCAGGAGCGCGATCGCCGCCAGCAGGAACGGCAGGAACCGCTCCTCGATGCGGAAGCGCGGCTCCTGGAACGGCGCGCGCTCGAGCGCGGAGATCTCCGCCCAGGTGGCGGCGAGCGCGGCGGCGTCGCGCGCGGCGAACAGTCGGCCGCCGGTCGCGGCGGCGGCGCGCTCCACCTGCGTCGTGTCGACGTTGCCGCCGCCGGCCGCGATCACGTACGCGCGCACGCCGAGCTCGCGACACGCACGCGCCGCGCGCACGGGGCCGATCTCGTCCGGCGTCTGGTCGGTCGCCACGTTCTCCTCGCCGTCGGTCAGCAGGACCGCGACCTTCGACTTCGCCGTGCCGGCGCGGAGGAGCTGCGCCGCGCGCGCGAGCGCGTTGCCGATCCCGGTCGCGTCCTCGGGTCCGTCGGCGTCGACGCGCTCGATCCCGGCGAGCAGGCCGTCGAGAGCCGCGTGGTCCTGCGTGAGCGGACACACGACGTCGGGGAAGCGCGCGAAGCGGATCAGGCCGATGCGATCGTCCGCGCGACCGGCGACGAAGCGGGCGGCGGCGTCCTTCGCGACTTCGAGTCGCGACTTCGACGGATCGAGGTCGCGCGCCGCCATCGACGACGACGCGTCGATGCACAGTGCGATGTCGATCCCGTCCGTCACGGCCGGGAGCGCGACGCGCTCGGTCGGCCGCGCGAGCGCGACGATCGCGAGCACCAGTGCGCCGACCTCGAGCACGCGCGGTGCGACGGCGAGTCGCGAGCGCAACGAACGCGGCAAGCCGACCGCGAGCGGCGCCGGCGCGAAATCGACGGAGGCACGCCGGCGGCGCGCGATCCACAGGATCACCGGGATCGCGGCGCCCAGCGCGAGCAGCGTCGGATGCTCGAGCGTCAGGGGCGACTCACTTCGGAACGCTCGCCTTCGCCAGCTCGAGGTACTTGCGGTAGGTCGGGCGACTCAGGAGCTTGTTCTGGATCACGTGGACCGCGGTCACGATTTCGGCCGTGTCCATCGGATGCAGCTCGGGGAGCGCGAAGAACTTTCCCGCCGTCTCGGCTGCGAGGCGCCAGCACTCGGCCTCCTCCGCCGTCATCCCGGCGCCCATCACGAACTCGCGGTCCTTGTCGAGGTCGACGGCGTCGTGGATGCCGCGCGGCGCGGCGGCCGCGAGGGGTGCGAGCAGGCCGGCCGCGGCGCCGCCGCTCAAGAGGGCGGCGCGCGCGAGGAGGGCGCGGCGG
>CAZBOK010000663.1:0-1858 GCA_964493525.1 uncultured Phycisphaeraceae bacterium
CCGGCAACGATGCTCGCACGTCGTCCTTCACGAGCGACGGCTCCTCCGCGAGGACGAGCGCGGTCTCGTAGCCGCCGCCGTGCCCGCCGCCTTCGCCGAACTCGCGGCCGAGCGCGGCGACCGTCGGCGGCCGGCGGTAGTCGGGGAAGATCACGGCTCCGCGACCTTTCGCCGACACGCGCGCCGCGACGTCCTTCAGCATCCGCGCGTGGTCCGGCTCGAGGTGCCCGTTCACCAGCGCGACGACGCGCACGCCCTGGTGCAGCGCCGACTCGCAGATCTCCTCGATCAGTGCGCCGATCGTCGCGGCCTTCACCGAGATCGTCCCCGCGAACGCGCGCACGAACTCGGTCACCGAGTAGGCGAGCGGCGGCAGCACGATCGCGTCGACGCCGCGCGCACGGAGCCGGTCGGCGGCGCGGCGCGCGATGCCGCGCGCGATCACGACGTCGGTCGCGAGCGGCAGGTGCGGCCCGTGCGCTTCCGTCGATCCGCACGGCAAGAGCGCGACGGCGCCGACGCCGAGTCGCGATGCGATCTCCTCCGTCGTCGCCGATCCCCAGTCGCTCACGTCGCGCGCAGTTTCTTCTTGTCGCACTTGCCGCGATCGTTCCTCGGCAGCTCGGGCACGAACTCCACCCAGCGCGGGAACTTGTACCGGGCGAGCCGCGACTTCACGAACTCCTGCAGCTCGGCGGCGAGCGCCGCGCAGCAGTTCACGCCGTCCTTCGCGACGACGAACGCTTTCGGCTTCACGAGCCCTTCCTCCTCGACGCCGATCACCGCGACGTCCTGCACCGCCGCGTGCTTCAACATGCACTCCTCGATCTCGAGCGGCGAGACCCAGATGCCGCCGACCTTCAGGAGGTCGTCCGCGCGGCCGGAGTAGTGGAAGTATCCGTCGTCGTCGATGCGGAACTGATCGGCGGTGACGACCCAGTCGCCGCGGAACGTCGCGCGACTCTTCGCGCGGTCGTTCCAGTAGCAGAGCGCCGCGGACCCGCCGCCGATCCACAGCGTGCCGATCTCGCCCTTCGGCGCGTCGGTCCCGTCGGGCGACACGACGCGGGCGTGGTAGCCGTCGACGAGCTGGCCGAGCGTGCCGGGCCGCACGGCGCCGAGGCGGTTCGAGATGAACACGTGGAACATCTCGGCGGAGCCGATGCCGTCGAGCACCTCGACGCCGAACGCATCCATCCAGCGCTGGTACAGCTCGCGCGGCAGCGCCTCGCCCGCGGAAGTGATGTAGCGGAGCGACGACACGTCGCCGCGCTGCGCGGGATCGACGGCGAGCATGCCGTTGATCGCAGTCGGCACGCTGACGAGCACGGTGGGGCGGAAGCGCGCGACGTTCTCGAACAGCGCCTCGGGCCGCGATCGCTCGTGGAACAGCGCGACCGACGCTCCGGCGGCGAACGGGAACAGGAGGTTCGATCCCGTCGCGTAGCCGAAGAACAGCTTCGGCACTCCCATCGTGCGATCGTCGGGCGCGAGTTGCATCACGCTCTTCGCGTAGTGCTCGCAGTTGAAGACGAAGTCCTCGTGGAAGTGAACCGCGGCCTTCGGCTTGCCCGTCGTGCCCGACGTGAACAGCCACACCGCGATCTCGTCCCGCAGCGTGTCGGCCGGCGCGAGTCGATCGTCGTGCGCGTCGACGAGATCGGAAAAGCGCGTCACGCGCACGCGTCGCCCGCCCGCGCCGGTGAGCCACGCGACGCCGGAGACCGCGGCGGACGACGTCGGGGCGGCGACGATCACCGCGCGGAGCCAGCGCGCGTCCTTCACGATCTCGGCGAACTTCGGGAGCGAGTCCTCGTCGACGACGGCGACGGGCGCGCGGCTGTACTCGAGGTAGTAG
>CAZBOK010000664.1:0-1843 GCA_964493525.1 uncultured Phycisphaeraceae bacterium
GACGTCGTCGCGGCGATGGCCGGCGCGGCGCCGGCGGCGGCGCGATGAGCCGAGTCCGCGCGCTCGTCCGCCGTCCGTGGTCGGTCGCGGCGCTCGCGCTCCTGGTCGCGATCGCGCTGAACGCCGCGTTCACCCCGCACTTCGTCGACGTGCGCTGGCAGGACGGCCGGCTGTTCGGGGCGCTGATCGACGTGCTGCACCGCGCCGCGCCCGTCGCGCTGCTCGCGCTCGGACTCTCGGCGGTCATCGGCACCGGCGGCATCGATCTCTCGGTTGGCAGCGTGATGGCGCTCGCCGCCGCGGTCGCCGCGACGCTTGCCGAGTCGCACTCCGCCGGGACGGCGACGATCGTGCTCGCCGCGCTCGCGACGGGCGTCGTCGCCGGCCTGTGGAACGGGATGCTCGTCTCGGTGCTGCGCGTGCAGCCGGTCGTCGCGACGTTGATCCTCCTCGTCGCGGGGCGCGGGCTCGCGCAGCTCGTGACGTCCGGCCGCAAGGTGCCGATCGCCGACGCGACGCTCGATCGACTCGTCAATGGTTCGCTCGCCGGATTGCCGGCGACGCTGTGGCTCGTGATCGGCGCGGCGGTCGTGCTCGCGCTCGCGCTGCGGCGCACGTCGTTCGGACTCTCGGTCGAAGCGATCGGCGACAACCCCCGCGCGGCGGCGCTCGCCGGCCTGCCGGTGACGACGATCCTGCTGCTCGCCTACGCGACGTGCGGAGCGTTTGCGGCGTCGGCGGGCCTCGTCGCGCTCGCCGACATCCGTCAGGCCGACGTGTTCGCGACCGGCGTGAACCTCGAACTGGACGGGATCCTCGCGGTCGTGATCGGCGGCACGGCGCTCACCGGCGGACGCATGACGCTGCTCGGGTCGTTGTTCGGCGCGCTGTTGATGCAGACCGTCAGCACCGCGCTCCTCCTGCACGGCCTCGGTCCCGAGGACGCCTTGATCCTGAAGGCGCTGGTCGTGGTGCTCGTGTTCGCGTTGCGCGCGCGGAGGGCGCGATGAGCCGGTGGCGACGCGTGCCGCCCGCGCTGGCCGCGACGCTCGCGCTCGCGGTCCTCGTGATCGTGCTCGCCGCGCGGCATCCGCGCCTGATGAACGCGCAGTTCGCGTCGAACCTCGTCAACGATCACGTGGTGCTCGGGCTGGTCGCGATCGCCGCGGCGCTCGTGCTGATCGCGGGGAGCATCGATCTCTCGGTCGGAGCGGTGATGGCGCTGTGCTCGACGGCGCTCGCGGCGACGATCCGCGCGGGGCTCGATCCGGCCGCGGCGGTCCTGGTCGCGCTCGCGATTGGCGCGGCGTTCGGCGCGGCGCACGGCGCCCTCGTGACGCGGCTGTCGGTGCCGCCGTTCATCGCGACGCTCGCCGGGATGTTCCTCGCGCGCGGGCTTTCGCTGAAACTGTCGCCGGAGGCGATCGCGATCGGGTCGCCGCGCTTCCGCGAGTGGTGCCAGGCGCGCATCGAGATCGGTGCGCGGTTCGACCTCACGCTGCTCGGCGGTGCGTTCGTGCTCGCGGTCGTCGTCGCGCAGTTCGTGCTCGCGCGCACGCCGTTCGGACGCGACCTCTACGCCGTCGGCGGCGACGCGCACGCCGCGGAGCTGCTCGGCGTCCGCACGCGGCGCGTCACGTTCTCGGCGCACGTCCTGTCCGGGCTGCTCGCCGGCGCGGCGGGCGTCGCGTTCGCGTTGTTCGGCGCGTCCGGCAATCCGTCGGAAGGCGTCGGGCTCGAGCTCGAGGCGATCGCGGCCGCGGTCGCCGGCGGCGTCGCGCTCGCCGGCGGCCGCGGATCCGCGCTCGGCGCCGCGGTCGGTGTCGTGATGTTCGGCGTGATC
>CAZBOK010000665.1:0-1832 GCA_964493525.1 uncultured Phycisphaeraceae bacterium
CGCCGCCTGGAACATCTCGTCGATCGCCGCGCCGATCTTGTCGCCGATCTTCTCGGCACTCTTCCCCTTGTTGATCGCCTTCTGCGCCTTGTCGAGCTTCGACTTCGCGACGTTCAACTTCGCGGATGCATCGAGCGCGGGCTGTCCGGCGATCGACGTCAGGTCGGTGCGGACGACATCGATCGCCGCCTTCGCGTTCGTGATGTCGGTGGTGACCTGCGCGGTCTCCGGGTCGGTGCCGTCGAGCCGGTACAGGCTCTCCGTGACGATGTCCGCCGCCTCGTAGATGTGGCGCGCGGCGATCTGCGTGTCGAGCTGCTTCAGCGTCGCGGCTCCATTCGACACGACGCGGATGTTGTCGAACCCGACGACGTTCTTCTTGCGCAGCGCCGTCGCGCCGATGTTCGGGATCAACGCGACCATCTCGTCGAGCTGCGCGTTCGGCACGAGGCCGATCTCGATGAAGCTCGCATCGCCTTCCGCGCGCGCGAGCAGGTGCAGGTCGGTGCCGTCGTGGTCGAACGCGAACTCCAGGACCTTCGCGTTCTCGAACTCGTGCGGCGTCCCGAAATTTCCCATCGAGGACGTGGCGAACGCGGTGAGCGAATTCGCGGTCGACCCCTTCGCGCCGCACAGCGCCCAGAACGCGGCCGGCGCCGGCTGGCGCTCGGTGAGCTGCATGTAGAAGAACGAGTTGCCGAGGTCGGGCTTCTTCGCGTCCATCACTCCGCCCGACCACTCGAGGCGGAACGGTGCCCAGAGCTCGCGCGGGACGCCGTAGATCTGGAAGCCGTCCTTGTTCTTCTTCTTGCCCTTGATCGCGAGATAACGGTCGTTCGGATCGCCGCCGCCCGAGGGGAGCGTGGTGAGACGCTCCTGGATGATCGTGGCGGCGCTCTTGCCGCCGAGATTCGCGACGCAACCGGCCGCAGCGGACGAGACGAGGAAGACGAGCACGAGGGTCGACGGACGGATCACGCAGCTTCTCCGGAGGACGGCGCGCGGGGGCGGACGCACCGATCGTTCGATCATGGGACGCAGAGGGTAGTGCCGGGGGTTCCGTCCCGTAACCCGGTTCCAATCAATCGATCGCGGCGGGTGCGGTCGCGCGACGCTCGATCTCCGCCGCGCGCCGCCGATGACCGGCGCCAACCGCGAACGCGACGATCGCCCACGCGACGGCCGGGACGATCGCGACGAAGGCGATGCCCGCGATGCCGAAGTCGGCCGCGCGCTTCAGCGCGTCGAAGCCTCCGGCCGCGATCGCATCGCCGCCGCGGTACACGAAGGTCTCGATGAAGTTCTTCGCGGCGTACTTCTGCTCGCGCGGCACGACCGTCCACACCACCTCGCGACTCGGCCGCGCGACCGCGTAGTTGAACCCGCTGCGCGCGACCTCGAACACGGCGATGATCGCGAGCGACGGCACGGCGCCGAGCGCGGCGAACCCGATGCAGGTCACGATCGGGACGAGGAGCAGGCCGCCGCGCACGCCGACGGCCGACAGGAAACGCCCGGTGAGGAGGACCTGCACGACGAGCGTGACGACGTTCACCCAGAACTTGACGTCCGCGAAGAACGCGTTGCGCGCGTTCGTGTCCGTGATCGATCGCGCGACGATGTTCGACTTCTCGAGCTGCAGGAACTGCGACGTCACCGTGTAGAGGAAGAAGAACAACGCGATGGCGACGAGGTACGGCGACGTCGCGACGGCGCGCATGCCGGCGAGCGCTCCGCCGGTCGGCCGCCGCGGCGCCGCGGGCGCCGCGGGCGTCGCGGGCGCCGGCGCGGCGACGGACTGGAACAGGACGACGATCCATGCCGCGAGCTCG
>CAZBOK010000666.1:0-1832 GCA_964493525.1 uncultured Phycisphaeraceae bacterium
CGCGGTTCCGGACATCACCAACCGCCAGGTCCAGATCAACACGGTGTCGGCGGCGCTGTCGCCGTTCGAAGTCGAGCGGCAGGTCACGTTCCCGGTCGAGCGGGCGCTCGCCGGAATTGCGGGACTGGTGACGACGCGTTCGATCTCGAGGAACGGTTTCTCGCAGGTCACCGCCGTCTTCGAGGACGATGTGGACGTCTACTTCGCGCGGACGCAGGTTGCCGAGCGACTCGCCGCGACGCGCGAAGCGCTGCCGACGGGCGTCGAGCCGGAGATCGGCCCCGTCACGACGGGGCTCGGCGAGATCTACATGTGGACCGTCGAGTTCGCGCACCCCGGCGGCGTCGGCGCCGATCGAAGGGATGGCGCACCCGGCTGGCAGAGCGACGGCAGCTACCTCACGCCCGAGGGCGAGCACCTTGCGGACGAGGCCGCGCAGCTCACGTACCTCCGCACCGTCCAGGACTGGATCGTGGCCCCGCAAATGCAGCAGGTAAAGGACGTCGCGGGCGTCGATCGAATCGGCGGCTTCGAGAAGCAGATCCACGTCGTACCGGACGTCGGCGCGCTCACTTCGCGCGGACTAACGCTCCGTGACGTCGCGGACGCGCTCGAGCGGAACAACCTGTCCGCGGGCGCGGGCTACGTCGAGCATCGCGGCGAAGCGTGGGTCGTGCGGGCCGCTGCCCGGCTTTCTGGCGTCGACCAGGTCGGGGACCTCGCGGTGACCGAGCGCAACGGGACGGTCGTGCGGATCGCGGACGTCGCGAAGGTAGGTCTCGGCCGCGAGCTTCGCTCGGGCAGCGCGACGTACCTCGGTCGCGAAGTGGTCTCCGGCACTGCGATGATGCTGGTCGGCGCGAACAGCCGCACGGTCGCGTCGGCCGTCGACGCGAAGCTCGACTCCATCCGGCGCACAGTCCCCGCAGACGTCCTGTTGCGGACGGTCGTCAATCGAACGCTCCTCGTCGACGCCACCATCGCGACCGTCGAGAAGAACCTGATCGAGGGCGCAGTGCTCGTGATCATCGTCCTGCTGGCGATGCTCGGGAACTTGCGGGCCGCCCTGATCACCGCGCTCTCGATCCCGCTCGCCATGCTGCTTGCCGCGATCTGCATGGTGAACGCCAAGGTCAGCGGCAACTTGATGAGCCTCGGCGCGCTCGACTTCGGCCTCATCGTCGACGGCGCCGTGATCGTCGTCGAGAACTCGCTCCGGCGACTCGCCGAGAAGCAGCACGAGCTCGGGCGGACGCTCACGCTCGCCGAACGACTCGAGACCGTGCGCGCCGGCGCGGTGCAGGTGCTGCGAGCGACCGTGTTCGGCCAAGCGATCATCGTGACGGTCTACGTGCCGATCCTCACGCTCACGGGGATCGAGGGGAAGATGTTCCAGCCGATGGCGCTGACGGTGATCTTCGCGCTCGCGGGAGCGTTCATCCTGTCGCTGACCTTCATTCCGGCGATGGTGGCGATCGGGATGTTCGGAAGGGTCGCGGAGCGGGAGGTCTTCTTCCTGCGTTGGCTCCGGCGCGCGTATGGACCGATCGTCGGTCTCGCGATCCGTTGGCGCTACGCCGTTGCGCTCGGCGCGGTAGCGGTGTTCGTCGGATCGCTCCTGCTCTTCCAACGCCTTGGGCAGGAGTTCGTGCCGCAGCTCGACGAGAAGAACATCCTCCTGGAGCCGTCGCGCATCCCGAGCACCTCGCTCACGCAGTCCACCGCGATGACCGAAGTGCTCGAGTTGCGGCTCGCAGAGTTCCCCGAGGTCGCCTACGTGTTCTCGCGCAACGGCACCGCCGAGATCGCCGCGGACCCGATGCCGCAGTTCT
>CAZBOK010000667.1:0-1809 GCA_964493525.1 uncultured Phycisphaeraceae bacterium
CCTTCGCCGCGGCCGCACGCTCCTCGAGCGTCAGCAGATGCAGCGACAGCAGCAGGCCGCGCTCGCCCGGCTCGGCGAGCCGCAGGAACTCCGCTTCGCGCACCTCGACCTCGAATGCGTTTCCGCCGAAGCCGAAGCGCTCGAGGAACCGCACGGCGCCGTCGACGAGGTGCTCGAACGGACCGGCGACCAGGAAGAACGAGCCCGCCGCGTCGACCGCGGCCGTCTCCGCCGCTTCTTCGGCGACGCCGCGCCCCGAGACGAACGCGAGGAGCTGGCGATCCTCGATGAACGGCGAACGCGCGAACGACGAGCCGTCGCTCGCACGCGGACGCGGGAAGCGGTACACGATGCCGTCGGCGCGCTGCTCGAACGGGAACGCCGAGGTCAAGCGCAGCGCCGCGCGACCCGGATCGCCGAGCATCGGCTCGACCATCTTCTCCACGGCGCTCTTGCCGTGCACCATCCGCACGCCGAGGGCGATGAGCCCGAACAGCGTGTCGGATCGCAACGGCGTCGCGCTCGCCGCGCGCGCATCGCGCGGCCGCAGGAGCACCTGCTTCACGCGTCGCCCGCCTTCAGCTTCTCGCCGACCGCCGCGACGAACGCGTCGACGTCGAGCCGTGCCAGCGGCACGAGTTCACCCGCCGGATCGTGGCGCCGCCGGCCGCCGTCGTAGTCCTTGCGCGTCGACACGCCGGGTTGCTCGAACAGGTGGATCGCGACGCGGCCGTAGCCGCGCGTGCCGTGGCCGCCGAGGTAGCTGTCCTCGAGCAGCGCGAGCGCGGTGAGGAGATCCTTCAGCAGGCGCTCCTCGTCCGGCCAGAAGTCGAACACCGACAGCACGAACTCGATCTGGAAGCGCGAGCCCGCGAGCACGCGTTCGACCTGGCGCACTTCGGCCGCCGCCGTGACGCGGTTGATCGCCGCCTCCGCCTTCACCTCGGTGCCGAGGCCGTCGGTCTCCAGCATGCGCCACCACTGCGCCGTGCTCTTCTCCGCGGCGCGATCGTTCCGCCCGCCTTCGAGCGGCTGCGCGTCGCGCACCAGAAGGCGCGTCGGCCCGAACGTGGAGCGCGCCGCGCGTTGGCCGAACAGGAGGTCGATCGCGTCCGGCCCGGCGTCCGCGCCGTCGCCGCCGCGGCGCGACTTGCCGCGCAACATCTCGAGCAGCACGCGGAGTCGTCCCTTCAAGGACGAGCCCGGCACGATCGGCATCCGCGTCGCCGGGTCGCGCGCGACCGGGAGATCGAGGCCGCCGATCACCAGCGAGTCGCGGTTGCCGCCGACGTGGAGCCCGGTGCGACACTCGAGGACTCCGCCCACCACGACGTGGCCGCGGAACGCGAGCGGTTTGGTTCGTCCGTCCATGATCTCTCTCAATCGCGACGGCGGTCGTCGCCGTGGAAGCGGTGGTATCCGACGAAAGCCTCGAGCTGGTCGAGGAAGTTCATGAGCTGCGCGAAGTCCGGGACCTCGCGATTGCGCACGACCTGATCGACGCCGCGGAACACGAACTCCCGCACGCGGACGAGAGCGTTGCGCTCGCGGCCCTGCTCGCGGCCGGCGAGGTAGGCGACCTTCGACTTGAGCAGGACGAGCGCGCGGCGCGCCTCACGGGCATCGCGCGGATCGCCCGACGCGGCGAGCCGGCGGATCTCCTGCGCGAGCAGCGCGAACGCGCGGACGCGGGCGACCGGCACGGTGCGCGCCTCGCGCGCGAGCGCTTCGGCGTCGTGGTCGATCTGGTCCTCGACCCACTGGCGGTGCTGCCCGCCCGGATGTCCGCCGCCGCCACCGCCGCCACCG
>CAZBOK010000668.1:0-1796 GCA_964493525.1 uncultured Phycisphaeraceae bacterium
CCGCTCGATCCAGCGCGTCCGCCGCGCGTCGTCGTCGGCGGTCGCGGACGGCAGCGCGGCGAGCGCCGCGGCCGCGGCGGCGCTCCCGCTCGCGTCGTTCTGCAGGAGGTCGATCAGCTTGGCGTAGGCGCTGCGCGCGAGCGGGTCGGACTGGTTCTCGGCGAGGATCGCGCGCAGCTCGTCGAGCGCGGCGTCGAGGTTCCCGTCGTCGAGGCGATGCTGCGACGCGGTGAAGCGCGCGGTGGCGGCGAGCTTCGAGAAATCGCGCGCGACGCGCGCGAGCGTGGCGAACTCGCGCTCGCGGAACTCGGGCGAGCGCGACTCGAGGTCCGCGAGCCGCAGGAGCGCGGCGCCGACGCGCGGGTCGCCGGGCCAGCCGGTCGCCAGGCGCTCGACCGCCTCCTCGGCGAAGTGCACGCCGATCGACATCGGCACCGACGGATCGGCGAACACGCCGAGCGTCCGCTCGAGCGCTTCCGGTGCAAACTTCGACGCGCGGTGCTTCTCGACGATCTGGTTCCATGCGTCGCGCGCGCCGAAGCGATCGCCGGTCGCCGCGTGCGCGTCGCCGAGCAGCAGCAGCGCCTCGGGCACCACCGGGTCCTCCGGGAAATCGGCGACGAGACGCGACGCGCGGTCGATGCGCGCGGCGGGGTCGCGCTCGAGCGTCGTCTCGCAGCGCAGCCGCTCCATCTCCACTTCCGCGGTCTCCGGGAACTCCTTGCCGAGCACCTCCAGCTCCGCGAGCTTGTTCAGGAGGTCGAGCGCGGTCTCGAAGTTCGCCTTCGTCGGCTTCACCGCGTCGTCCTTCGGATGCAGCTCCTCGCGCGCCGCGGCGAGCCACAGCCGCGCGATCTCCGCCCGCCGCGCCGACCCGCGCAAACGCGCGGTCAGGTCGGCGGCGACGCCGGCCGCTTCCTCTTCGCGATGCAGGAGTGCGAGCACGTCCGCGCGCCGGTGGCCGGCCTTCCATGCGCCGGCATCGGTGACGGCGACCGCTTCGAGGTCGGCGAGCGCGCCCGCGAGATCGTCGAGCCGCGACTTCGCCGCGGCGCGCAGCAGGCGGATCTCGGAAGCGCGCTCCGGCGACTTCGCGAGCAGTTGATCGAGCGCGGTCACGGCGCCGCGCGCGTCGCCCGCGATCAGCCGGCGCTCGATCCCGTCGATCGGATCCGCCGCGGCGCCCGCCGGGTCTTGAGCCCGCGACAGCGCGAACGCGACGACCGACAGGACGAGCGCGCAGCCGACGATCGGCGTGCCCTTCGCAAGAGACTGCGTGCGGATACGGATCATGGGTCGCACTCCGGGACTGGTCGGGCCGGCGAACGGGTCAAGAACGGCGCGGATCGCGGGCGCGATGGTGACCGCGGGCAAAGTCTGGCGACCGGAGCCGCGCCACGACAGGGACGCGACGTGCGGCCGCGGCATTCGTCACCGCGGAGTCACTCCGTGGCCCGCGGCGATCGCGGAGACATCGAGACGACGTCCGTCCTGAACGAATCCGCCTTCGAACGGGTTCGACGCCAGGAACAGCGGCGTGTCGAGGTCGACGAACGCGAAGCCGCCGAGACCGCCGGCGAAGCACGCGGACGCCGTCATCGCGAGGATCGATTCGATCATGCCGCCGATCATCAGCCCGACGCCGCGGCTCTTCGCGAGCGCGGCGATCGCGAGCCCGTCCGCGATGCCGGACTTCATCAACTTGATGTTGATCGCCGAGACGGCGCGGGCGTCGAGCACGCGCGCGGCATCGTCCGCGTTCGCGACGCTCTCGTCCGCGCACACCGGCGCGAGGC
>CAZBOK010000669.1:0-1794 GCA_964493525.1 uncultured Phycisphaeraceae bacterium
TGTGCGCGAGCGTCAGCTCGCCCGGCCGCATCTGCGGCCCGCCGCCGACGAGCGCCGCCGGCGACGCGGTGTGGTGGGGCGCGCGGAACGGCGGCCGGCGCGTCGGCAGCGCGAGCGACGCGTCGACGCAGCTGCGGATCCGCGCGCATTCGAACGCGCCCTCGTCGTCGAGGTCAGGCAGGAGGCGGGCGAGGCGCCGCGCGAGCATCGTCTTCCCCGCGCCCGGCGGTCCCGCGAACAGCACGTTGTGGAGGCCGGCCGCGGCGACCGCGAGCGCCTCCTTCGCCTCCTCCTGCCCTTTCACCTCGGCGAGATCGGTCTCGCCGGCCGGCGCATCGTCGAGGACGGCGGGTGCCGCGCGCTCGATCGCGAGCGACCCGGTCAGGAACGCGACCGCGTCGGTGAGCGTGGCGACCGGATGCACCGGCACGTCCTTCGACAACGCCGCGAGCGCGGCGCCTTCCGCCGGAGCGAGCACCCCGAGCGCGCGCCGCCGGCGTGCGGCGAGCGCGATCGGCAACAGTCCGCGCACCGGGCGCACGCGCCCGTCGAGCGCGAGTTCGCCCGCGACCACGTATCGATCGAGCCGCTCGCACGGGAGCTGATCGGTCGCCGCGAGGATCCCGAGCGCGATCGGCAGATCGAGGAGCGGCCCGTCCTTCTTCAGGTCGCCCGGCGCGAGGTGCACGAGGATCGACTGGCGCGGAACCTTGAACCCCGACGCCTGCAGCGCCGCGCGCACGCGTTCGCGGGACTCCTTGACCGCGAGGCCCGGGAGTCCCGCGAGCAGGAATTGCCCCATGAGCCCGCGCTGCACGCGGACCTCGACTTCGACGAGATGAGCATCGAGCCCGACGAGGGTCGCGCCGTGGACGAGAGGAGGCATCGACGAAGACGTCGATGCGCGAGCCGCTCGGTTGCAGAAGAAATCGCACTCGCAGCGTTAACCCCTCCGGCCAATCGCCAGGCCCGCCGCTCGCGCCTGGGGCCGAGTCCGCTCCCGCGCCACGAATCCCGCGAACCAGACCCTCGCGGGCCCGAAGCCCTTTCAGTTCCCCTCCTCTTCCCCCGGCCGCGGCACGAACGCGACCCGGTCGTGCCCGTAATCCGTGGTCAGCACGGCGCGCTTCAACAACCCGACCCCGATGTTCCCCGCGATGCGCGGATCCGGCCCCTTCTTCGCCTCGATCTCGAACGTCGCGTCGAGGTTCTCCTCCTGGATCCCGCCGAGCTCGAACGTCTCGACCCGCCCGCGCTTCTTCCGGATGAACCCGCCGACGCCGCCGAGCTTCGCGTCCGTCGTCGGGCGATCGTGGAGCAGATCGAGCTGGTCGACCGCGTTGACGTGGAAGCTGACCGCGTCGTTCGCGCCGGTGTCGAGCGTGAAGAGCCCGTCGTGTCCTTCGAACTTCGCGGGGACGACCGGAATGAACTTGTCGAGCTCGGCGGGCGTCCACTTCGAGCGCGAGAGCTCGAACTTCGCGGGGTCGTGGAGCGCGATGCTCGGCGCCGCCAGATCGATCTCCGCGACGCAGCGCGACAGGAGTCCGTAGCCGATCACGCCGGAGATCTCGTCGCCGAGGTGCTCCTTCAGGAAGGAGAGGTCGAGCTCGATCATCGGCACGTCCTCGAGCGTGAGCGGTCCGAGCTCGACGGACTCCGCGCGCAAGAGCGTCGCGGACGTGGCGCCGACGCCGACGGTGTCGAGCTTGCCGGAATCCTTCAGCGTGATCGCGGCGTCGCGCTTCTGCGCGATCACGCAGATCCCGGCGCCGGTGTCGAAGATGAACCAGC
>CAZBOK010000670.1:0-1780 GCA_964493525.1 uncultured Phycisphaeraceae bacterium
CGCCGCGTGGCGCTCCGCGGGACCGAGCGGCTCGGCGTCGAACGGCGCGACGATCGGGACGCCGCGGACGAGCGCCGCGAGGGTGAACACCGAAAGGCCGTAGGAGTGCGACATCGGCACCGACGCGAGCACGCGGTCCTTCGGCGTGATCCCCATCGCGTGGCCGAGCGCGTTGCAGTCGGCGAGCAACGCCGGCGGCGACACCGCGATGCCGCGCGGCAATCCCGTCGACCCGGACGTCACCTTGATCGCGCCGGCCCGCGGCAGGCGGATCAACTCGGAGCGTGCGACCGGCAACGCCTCGTGCTGGAACTGGTCCGCGGACAACGCTCCATCCGCGCCGTCGGAGGTCACGCGCAGCACCGCGCGCGCGCCGATCGCGACGCCGATCCGCTCCTGCTCGCGCGGCGGCGTCGACGCGTCGAGGAGCAGCGGGACGATCGATCGGCGGCGCAGCGCGAGGAGCGCCGCGAGGTACCACGGACCGTTGCGCGCGACCAACGCCACGACTTCGTGCGCGCGCGCCGCGTCGCGCGCCAGCACCGCGTCGATCGAACGCGCCGCTTCGTCGATCGCCGCGCGGTCGAGCGGCCGCACTCCGCCGTGGACCACGATCGCGCGCGCGTTCTCGGCGAGGAGCCGCTCGAAGGCGGAGACGATCGGGCACGCGCGGGTCATCGCGGCCATCTTCACGACGCGCCGGACGCGAGGCAAGCCGGGGGATCGGGCTTCGGGCGTCAGGGTTGGACCTGCGGATGGCCAACCCTGATGCCCGAAGCCTGAAGCCCGAAGCGGCTGTTCCCTCAGAGCGGCCGGCCCAGGGCTCGCTCGAAGTCCGCGCGGTAACCGCGGCTCAACGTGATCTCGGCGCCCGAGGCGAGGCGCATGCGGTGGTCGCCGCCGGCGACGCGGACCAGCTCCACGACCGCGTCGACGCGGACGATCGCGGAGCGGTGGACGCGCACGAAGCGCGTCGGATCGAGCGCGCGCGCGGCGTCGGCGAGCGTGCGCCGCTCGAGCAACTCGCCGCCGTCGTGGTGCAGGAGCACGTAGTTGCCGCGCGCTTCGATCCACTCGACCTGATCGGCCGGCACGATCACGATGCGGCCGATCTGACGCACGACGAACCGATCGATCCGTCGCCCGCTCGTCTCGGCGATCAGCCCCTTCAATCGCCCCGCGCCGGGACGGTCGGGGCGCGCCAGCTCGCGGCGCGCGCGATCGATCGTCGACGCGAGCCGCGCGCGATCGAACGGCTTCAGGAGGTAGTCGAGCGCGTGCACGTCGAACGCGCGCAGCGCGTAGGCGTCGAACGCGGTGACGAACACGACCGCGGGCGGATCGCCTTCGAGGCGTTCGAGCACCTCGAATCCGTCGAGTCCCGGCATCTGCACGTCGAGCAGCACGAGATCGGGGCGCGCCTCCTCGATGCGCGTGAGCGCCTCGAGTCCGTCGGCCGCTTCACCGACGATTTCGACGTCCGGTTCGCTCGCGAGGTCCGCGCGCAGGCCGCTGCGCACCAGCGGCTCGTCGTCGGCGATCACGACGCGGATCGGTCGCGCCCCGGTCAACGCACGTTCTCCGGTTCGATCTCGAACGGCATGCGCACCGTGGCGCGAACGCCGGACGGACTGCGCGGCTCGACTTCGAGCGACGCGCGGCGACCATACAACGCGGCGAGACGCCGGCGCGTGTGGCCGAGGCCGATGCCTTCGCGGATCGCCGCGCCCGTCGCGAGACCCGCGCCGTCGTCCTCGACGACCACGACGAGATCGCCGTT
>CAZBOK010000671.1:0-1768 GCA_964493525.1 uncultured Phycisphaeraceae bacterium
CTGGCAGATGAAGACGACCGGCGCCTTCGCGACCGCGGCGAAGTTCATCGCGACATGGAAGTCGGTCGCCGACGTCGCGCCGTCGCCGAGGTAGCCGGCGGCGACGACCTTGTCCTTCTTGATCTTCGCCGCGATCGCGACGCCCGCGGCGTGCGGGATCTGCGTGCCGATGACCGACGACATCGCGACGTAATGACCTTCCTTGAAAGTGTAGTGGCACGGCATCTGGCGGCCCTTCACGCGGTCCGCGGAGTTGCCGATGCACTGCGCGACCATCTCCCGCAGCGGGAAGCCGCGATACAGCGCGCAGCCCGCCTCGCGCAGCGCGGGGAGGATCCAGTCGCGATTCTCGAACGCGGCGCACGACGCGATGGTCGCGGCTTCCTGGCCGGTCGTCGGCCCCCAGAAACCGATGCGTCCCTGCCGCTGCATCAGCAGCATGCGCGAGTCGAGCGTCCGCACCGTCACCATCGCCCGGTAGATGCGGACGAGGACGTCGTTCGGGATCGCCGCGAGGTCCTTCGCGCGGCCGACCGGCTTGCCGTCGAGGTCGATCAGCGCGAGCGGCGCCGGGAGCGACGCCTTCGCGGCGGGACGCGACGCGTGCGCGACACCGTTCACGGCGGGCGACGCGGCGCGACGCGGCTTGGAGACCGGCTTGCGCGCCGCCCGCTTCGCGAGCGGATCACGGCGCGCTTTCTTTCGGAGGCGCGTCATCACTCGAGCAGGAGCAGGCGCGGATCCTGCAGCCGCGCGACGACCTCGTTCATGAAGCGCGCGCCGTCGGCGCCGTCGACCACGCGATGATCGATCGAGATCGACAGGTACATCACGTCGCCGATCTCGATGCGCTCGACGCCCTTCTCGTCCTTCCGGACGACGGGGCGCCGCGCGATCTTGTGGACGCCGAGGATCGCGACCTCCGGATGGTTGATGACCGGCGTCGCGAGCAGGCCGCCGATGTTGCCGGCGTTCGTGATCGTGAACGTGCCGCCGCGCAGGTCGTCGAGCGCGAGCTTGCCGGTCCGCGCCGCGGCCGCGAGGCGCTCGATCTCGCGGGCGAGGTCGAGCAGCGGCCGGCGGTCGACGGCCTTCACCACCGGGACGATCAACCCGTCCGGCGTGTCGACCGCGATGCCGAAGTTCATGTCGTGCTTGATCACGATCTCGCCGCGCTCTTCGTCGAGGCTCGCGTTCAGGATCGGGAAGCGGCGCAGGCCTGCGACGATCGCCTTCAGGATGAACGGCAGGTAGGTGAGCTTCGCGCCCTGGAGCGCGGCGGTCTCCTTCGCGCTGTTGCGGAATTTGACGAGCTCGGTGACGTCGACCTCATCCACGTAGGTGAAGTGCGCCGCGGTGCGCTTCGAATGCGCCATGTGCTCGGCGATCTTCTTGCGCAGGCCGCGGAGCGGGCGACGCTCCTCGCCGGACGACGGGCCGATCGGCATCGGCGCGGGCGCCGGTGCGCGTGGAGCAGGAGCGACGGGCGCCGACGGCGCGCTGCGCGCGATCGGTGCGGGAGGCGCGGACTGCGCCGCGCGCGGCGCGACGAGCGGCGGCTGACGGTTCGCGGCGCGCTCGACGTCTTCGCGCGTGACGCGGCCGCGCGGGCCGGAGCCGGGCACTCCGCCGAGGTCGACGCCGAGCTCGCGTGCGAGCTTGCGGGTCGCCGGCGCGGCGAGCACGCCGGTCGCGCTCGAGGACATCGACGCGGCGGGCGCCGCGAATTCCGGTTCCGGCTCGCGCGCGACGGGCGCGACGGGCGCGA
>CAZBOK010000672.1:0-1767 GCA_964493525.1 uncultured Phycisphaeraceae bacterium
GCCCGCGAAGTGCGTCGGGCCGCCGGCGAGCGCCACGATGATGCCGCGCGAGATGCCGGGCGTCCCGAGGTGGATGTGCGCCGCGGTGAACGTGCCGGTCAGGCCGGTGATGGTGATGTCGTAGGTCAGAGTCTTGGTCGGCGGGTCGTAATAGAAGATGCCGGTGCCGGTGTTCGCGGAGCCCGTCGTCGGGACCTCCTGCGCGCCGGTCAAGTGGGCGAAGAACGCGGTCTGCGCGGACGCGCTCGAGGCGAGCGCAACGCACAGGAGTGCGGGCGCGACCAGTCGGGAAATCATCGGTGGACTCCGGGGGGTCGTGCGGGGCTTTTGAACGACGGCGGGAGATTACTCGACGGGCCGGCCGAACGGAACCGCCCCGTCCGCGGCGGCACGACGACTTTCCCGTCCCCGATCGGATCGTCACGGACAACTGACGACGAGCGCGGGACGCCCGTCCGAGCCGCGCCCTGGAGGTTTCGATGATCGCCGCGATCGCCCGTGCGCTCGTTCCGATGATCGCCTTGTGCTGTCCCGCTTCCGACGTGACGGTTCCCGCGCGCGCGGACGAGATCGTTACCTTCGACGTCGACGGGGCGCGCGTGGTCGTGCGGCGCGGCGCGATCGTCTTCGTCTCGGCGGAGTGTCCCATCAGCAACGGATTCGCGCCCGAGTTGAATCGACTCGCCCGCGACGCGGCCAAGAACGGACTGTCGTTCTGCGGCGTCTTCTCCGACCCGACGTTGACGCGCGCCGACGCGCGTGCGGCGCGCGAACGGCTCGCGCTCGAGTTCCCGGTCGTCCTCGACGGCGACGGGTCGCTCGCGCGACGGCTCGCCCCGACGCACGTGCCGCAGGCGTTCGTCGTCGACGATTCGACGGGCCAGATTTCGGTCGTCTATCGCGGCCGCATCGACGACCGCTACCGCGAGCTCGGGCGCGCCGCGGCGCCGGGCGGCGTCGCGACGCACCGCGAGCTCGCCGACGCGCTCGACGCGATGGCGCACGGACGAACTCCGGCGGTGACGTACGCCGAGCCGATCGGCTGTGTGTTCGAGCGCGACGTGCCGGCGGGCGCGAGCGACGCTCCGACGTTCGCTCGCGACGTGGCGCCGATCGTGTACGGGCACTGCGCGCCGTGCCACCACGACGGCGGCGTCGCGCCGTTCCCGCTCGTCGATGCACAGGACGCGACGAAGCGCGCGCGGATGCTCGCGCGCGTCGTCGACCGCCGCATCATGCCGCCGGGACAAGCGACATCGGCAGCCGGTCATCTCGTCGACGACCTGGTGCTGGCGGACTCCGAGCGCGACGTCATCGCGCGCTGGGCCGCGGCCGGCGCGCCGGAGGGCGACCTGCGCGATCTTCCCGAGCGTCCGGTGTTCACCGAAGGCTGGCGGCTCGGCGAGCCGGACCTCGTGGTGGAGATGCCCGAGCCCTTCACGATTCCGGCGGAGGGCGACGACATCCTGCGCTGCTTCGTGATCCCACTGCACCTCGATGCCGACCGCGCCGTCGTCGCGGTCGAGTTCCGCCCGGGCGCGCCGCGCGTCGTCCATCACGCGCTGTTCTTTCTCGACGACGAAGGGCGCGCGCGCCAGCGCGATGACGAGGACGCCGGCCCCGGCTACGCGAGCGTGACCGGCCCGGGGTTCATCCCGAGCGGCGGCATCGGCGGCTTCGCGCCCGGTGCATCGGTGCGCCGCACTCCGGCCGGGACCGGGCGCGTCGTGAAGGCGGGCTCCGACCTCGTGATGCAGGTCCACTACC
>CAZBOK010000673.1:0-1756 GCA_964493525.1 uncultured Phycisphaeraceae bacterium
CTCCCGCGGCCGAGCGCGACCTGCGTCACGAGCAGCGCGAACAGGAGCACGAACACGACGTGCAGCCGCACCGTGATGCCGAACAGCTTGCCGATCTTGAACGACGAGCCCATCGAGATCACGCCCGCTTCTTCCGCTCGATGGCGATCGACGTCGTCTTGCCGGCGACGACGTTCGCCGCCGCCTCGGTGACCCAGAAGCTGCCGATCTCCTGGTTCTCCGGCGTGACGACGAAGCGGAAATCGAGCGCGGGGAGCGCTTCGAACCGGAAGCGGCCGGCCGCGTCGGTTCGGCGGCGAACGCGGGCGCCGGCGGTCTCCGAGAACGCGACGACCTCGACGTCGGCGAGCGGCCTCCCCGTCGCGTCGCGCGCCGCGCCGTCGACCACGCCGACCGGCGGGACGTCGACGTCACCGAGGTCGATCGACGAACCGCCCTCGATGGAGATGCCGCGCACGATGCGCGAGCCGCCGTCGCGACCCGAGACTCGCAGCGCGAACGGTCCGTCCGGCAGGCCGACCAATCGGAACACGCCGTCGTCGCCGGCGGCGCCGCGCTTGCCGTGCAGCGGCTGCAGCACTTCGAACTCGGCGTTCGGGCGCGCCGCGGAGAAGTCGACCGGCAGCAGCACCGCGTCGGCGGGAAGCGGCCGGCCGTCGCGGATCGCGCGCCCGCTCAGCGCCGCCCCGATCGCGAGCTCGAGCTCGACGCTCGCGCGCGCACCGGGACGCACTTCGACCGACGCGCTCTCGGCGGGAGCGAGCTCGTCGGTCATCGCCGCGATCCGATAGGTGCCCGGCTCGAGGTCGGTCGCGACGAACTTGCCGTCGGCGCCGGTCGTGACCTGCCGCACCTGCACGAATCCCGCGGAGCCGCCGTCCTTGCGCAGCTCGAGGTTCGTCGCGACGGGGCGTTTGTTCGGCCCGACCACGCGGCCGGCCAGCGCGGCGCCCGCTCCCATCCGCACCTCGATCTCCGCGGGACCGTGGCGGAACGTGACTTCGTCCGCTTGCCACAGCCCCGGGGCGGTCGCGCGGACGTCGTAGTCCGAGGCCGTCAGTCCGTTCAGAGTGAACTTGCCGTCCGCGCCTCCGGTGGTCGTCACGCGGTGCGGGCCGAACACGGTGTCCTCGGGACGCGTCGTCGCGATCGCGATGATCGTCGCGCCGGGCACCGGCCGATCGTCCGGGCCGATCACGCGGCCCGCCGCGGCGACATCCGCGCGCTGCATCTCGATCGTCCACTCCTTCAGCGTCGCGCCGCGCGCCGTGAGGAACGCGCGGCGCACGTCGGCGGGGGCGTAGCCGTCGGCGGCGAATCGGAAACGGTAGGTGACGGAGTCGAGGCGGTCGAACCGCACGCGGCCGCCGGCGTCGCCGACGAGGTCGGGCGCGCGCGCCGGCGAGCCGTCGGCGGTGAGGATCTCGACCGCGCCGGGTTCGGGAGGATCGCGCGCGATCCAGACGCGCGGGTTCTTCACCGCGGCATGATCGCCGGCGGAGACGATGCGCGCGTCGAGCACGATGCCCTCGGTGACCGCGATCGTCCCGAGGTCGGCGTCGCCGCTCTCGCGCGCGGCGATCGGCACGCGGACGACGACCGCGCGCGGCGCGACGACCTCCGCGAACATCGCGGTTCTCGCGGGAAGCGGATCGATCGCGAACGACCCGTCGCCGCCGGTCGCGGTTTCGATGCCGAGCGGCGCCGCGAGCGCGAACGGACCGACCGGGCGCGCGAGCAGCCGCACGACCGCGCC
>CAZBOK010000674.1:0-1742 GCA_964493525.1 uncultured Phycisphaeraceae bacterium
CGACGGGGCCGCAGGGTCCGCCGGGACCGCTCTCCGGGTATGAGCACGGCGAGAGCGAAGCGGAGCAGAGCACCTTCTCGACGACGTACACGCAGGCGTACCGCTTCACGACGAGCAACCTCGCCGCGGGCAACTACCGCATCGGCTACTCGCTCGAGACCTGCAACTCGGACCAGACGCGCCGCACCGACGTGCGGCTCCAACTCGACGACACGACCGACATCGCGCAGGCGGGATCGTCGCGCACCGACAACAACAGCGAGTACACGTCGATCTGCGGCCACTACCCGGTCACGCTCACCGCCGGCGTTCACACGATCGACGTCGACTTCAAGAGCTTCATCAACACGTCGCAGGGGAAGGTGCGCCGCATCCGGATCGAGCTCTTCCCGATTCCGTGACGCTTGCGCGCGGCGCGCTTCACAACTCGAGCGACATGTAGACGTCGGCGGTCGCGAACTCGCGCACGGCGGGCGGCGCGCGGTGCGTGAACCCGAACGATTCGTAGAGGCGGATCGCGGCGACCAGTCGCGAGTTCGACGTCAGCGACACGCGGCGCACGCCGAGCTCGCGCGCGCGCGCGAGGCAATGCGCGACGAGGCGGCGCCCGAGGCCGCGGCCGCGCAGCCGCTCGTCGACCGACAGCTTCGCGATCTGCATCTCGCCGGGTCCGTACGGCCCGAGGGCGACGGTCCCGACCACGGCATCGCCGTCGAGTGCGACGAAGATCGCGCCGCCGGGCGCGACGAACGTGCCGTGCGGATCGACGAGCTGCTTCTCGTCCGCCTCCTCGAACAGGTCGTTGCCGTCGAGCCACGCGCGGTTCAGCGCATAGAACGCCTGCGCGTGCCGGGGCTCGAACGGCACGATCTGGATCGTCTGCGACACTTCTGGCACTCCGCATTCGCGGGCGGCGCGGGATCATCCGCGCGGCGTCCCGCACCGTCAAGCGCCGCCGCCGACGCGTCACCGGCGCCGCGCCGTCCGGTACAACCGGGCCCTCCCGATCGGAGTCGACTCGATGCGCGTTGCCTTCTCCACCCGCGCGGCGGTCCTGACGATCGCTGCGCTCACGCTGCTCGGCGTCCTCGACGCGATCCGCATGCTGGTCACGTATGCCGCCCTCGGCCACGCGATCCCGTGGACCGATGCGCTCGGCAGCGGCCTCGCCGACTGGCTGTTGTGGGCGCCGCTCGTGCCGGTGATGGCGACGCTCGCGGCGCGCTTCCCGTTCTCGCGCGAGCACTTCATGCGCGCGGTCGCCGTCCACTCGATCGGCGCGGTCGTCGGGTCGTGCGCGCAGCTCGCCGCGTTCGCGGCGTGGTCGGCGTTCATCCGCACGGTGCGCTTCGGCAGCGACCCGTTCGTCGAGGAGCTGCGCTCGGGATTCACGATCAAGTTCTCGGGCGGCGTGCTGGTGTGGCTCGCGTTCGTCATCGGCCGCCAGGCGTTCGTCGCCGCGAGGCGAGCGACGACGCTGCAGACTTCGCTCACGGACGCGCGGCTCGCGGCGCTCGAGGCGCGGCTGCAGCCGCACTTCCTGTTCAACACGCTGAACACGATCGCGCACTTGATCCGCCACGATCCCGATCGCGCGGAGCGCGCGGTCATCGACCTCGGCGAGCTCCTGCGCGTGGCGCTCGGAACCGACGGGGCGCACGAGGTCCCGATCGAGGACGAATTCGCGCTGCTGCATCGCTACCTGCGGATCCAGCACGCACGGTTCGGCGACCGCCTCGAAG
>CAZBOK010000675.1:0-1737 GCA_964493525.1 uncultured Phycisphaeraceae bacterium
CGGCGCGATCGGCGTAGACCAAGTCGCGCGCCCGCACGCCGAGGTAGTCGGATTCCGCGCTCTTCGCGGCCGCCGCGGCGACCGCGACGTCGGCGAGCGTGACCGGCAGCTCCCGCGTGTCCGAGCCGCGGCGGATCGACAGGCGGATCGCGTCGCCCGGCGCGTGCGGAGCGATGCGCTCCTTCACCCCGCGCAGATCGGCGTCCGTCACGCATTCGAGCGGTCGATCGTCGATCGCGAACACGAGGTCGAGCGGCTGCACCCCCGCCGCCGCCGCCGGCGAATCGGGCAGCACGCGCGTCACCTGCACCGCGCGGAACGCGTCGTCGAGCGCGAGCAGCCGCCGAACTTCCGGCAGGAGCACCTGCATCTCGACGCCGAGCCATGCGGGGCGCGACGGCGTCGCTGCCGCGCGCGGTCCGGCGAGGCGGTCGCGGAACGTCGCGATCGGGACGATCACGACCTCGCGCGCCGACGGGTCGGAGCCGAACACGGGCGCGAACAACGACGTCTCGTGCGCTCCGGTCGCGGGGTCGCGGCGCGTCGAGTCGGCGCCGAGGCGCATCATCCCGATCACGCCGATCACGCGCCCGTCGAACGCCGCCACCGGAGCGCCGAGCGAATCGGAGATGCCGAACGTGGACACGAAGCAACGCGGTTCGTCCACGATCGCCGAGACGAGGAACGCGTCGACGTACGGCACGAATCCGAAGCTCGGCCCCGCGAGGCGGACCGTCGCGACGAAGTCGCCCGGAACGACCGCGTCGTCCGCCGCGAACTGCGCCGGCCGGCCCGGGAAATCGGCGTCGTCGACGCGGAGGAACGCGAGCGCGACGTCGTCGTCCTGCGCGAGGAACTCGGCGGGGAAGTCTTTGCCGCCCGCGACGCGCACCGTGACCGACGTCACGCGCGAATCGAGCGCGCTGTCCTGGTCGAAGAACTCGCCGGGGCAGACGATCGTCGAGCGCTGTCCGTCGCGCGCCGTGACCACGCCGAAGAACGACTTCGGGACATCGAGATCGATGCCGCTCTTCGCGGCGCTCTGCACCACCGCGTCGACCTGCACCACCGACGGCGCGAGCGCGGCGTGGATCGCTTTCAACGCCGACGAATCGGATTCGTGATCTCGCGCGACGGCCGTTGCCGCGAGCGCGAGCGCGACGGCGATCGTGCGCAGGGAGCGCTTCATCGTCCGGCCTCCGCGACGTCCGCCGGGATCGGCAGCGCGATCCACAACCGCGCCGGGCCGCGCGCGATGACGAGGAGCGCGCTCGCGTGCGCCGCCGCGAGCCGCGTCTCGAGCTCGTGCAGCGAATCGATCGGCGCGCCGCACGCGGTGATCACCACGTCGCCGGAAACGAGCGCCGGCCGTGCGTTGCCCGCCGCCGATCCGGGACGCACGCCCGTGACGACGATGCCTTCGGCATCCGACAGCCCGCGCTCGCGCCGCTCGTCGGCGGACAGCGACCGCGTCGTCAGTCCGAACGCCGAGAGATCCGCCTCCTCCTGCGTCTCGCTCGACTCGTCGACGGTCACCACCGTCACGGTCCGCGATTCCGCGCCGCGCCGCAGCGCGATCTCGACCGGCGCGTCGATCGGCAGCTTCGCGACCGCGCGGCGGATCGCCGGCAGATCCTCCTCGAACTCGGCGCGCACCGCCGCGCCCGCGATGGACGTCACGACGTCGCCGGCGCGGATCCCCGCGCGGTCGGCCGGTCCGTCCGGCGTGATCGAGCC
>CAZBOK010000676.1:0-1722 GCA_964493525.1 uncultured Phycisphaeraceae bacterium
CCCTCGGCGACGTGTACGGCCGGCGGTTGCACCAGGGGCTGTTCCACGATCCGTTCCAACGCGACCTCGAAGCGTTCTTCGCGTCGAGCCAGTCGCGCGTCTCCGGCATCGCTCACGTGCGCCTCGCGCACGGCCAGTCGATCGTCGAAGGCGTGAAGTCGCCGTTCAGCCTGATGGCCGCGAGCGACGCGCGCTACGGCGAGCGCGCTTCCAAGAACGCCGACCCGTCGGCGGCGCGCGCGCTCGGCCGCGTGCTCGCGGAGCCCGGCCGTCTGCATCAGCGCGCGGGCGAGGAGGGATCCCGATGAAACGAGTCCTGCTCGACAAGATCGCGTCGGTCACGCGGCGGCTCGAACTGTCGCGCCACACCGTGCTCGGCGACGACATCCCGGCCCGCGAGGGCACGGTGATCGCCGCGCGCGTGCTCACCGCGAAGACGACGTACAACACGCTCGAGGACGTGCACGGCCGCATGACGCCGCTGTTCCCGGGCGACGTCATCGCCGGCGCGCTCGGCCACCGCGACGCGCTGTACGGCTTCTGCGGTCAGGTCCCCGAGAGCGTGACGACGGGCGATCGCCTGCAGATCCTGAACCTCGGCGGCGTGATCGGCAGCGGCGCGAAGGCGGCGCCGGGAATCGGCGAGCCGTTCCAGGTCGAGGTGCTCGGATCGGTGCAGTCGTTTCCGCACCTCGGCAGCCGCGTCGGACAGCCGTCGTCGATCGTCGACGGCGCGCTGCCGGCGATGCCGCTGCCCGCGTCGATGCCGCCGATCGTGGCGCTGGTCGGAACCTGCATGGACGCGGGCAAGACGACGGCGGCGGCGGTGATCATCGGCGAGATGACGCGCCGCGGTCTGCGCGTCGCGGCGGGCAAGCTCACCGGCGTTTCGCTGCGCAAGGACGTCCTCTTGATGCAGGACAGCGGCGCGGAGCCGGCGCTCCTGTTCACCGACTTCGGCGTCGTCACGACCACCGACGCGACGGCGGTGCGCGCCGCGCATTCGCTGGTCGCGCACCTCGCGGACACGGAGCCGGACGTGATCGTGCTCGAGATGGGCGACGGCATCCTCGGCACCTACGGCGTGCAGGCGCTCCTCGCGGACGCGCCGTTCCGCGCCGCTTTGCATTCGATCGTGCTGTGCGCGCAGGACCCCGTCGGCGCGTGGGGCGCGGTCGAGCTGCTCGACCAGCGCTACGGACTCGCGCCCGCGGTGGTGTCGGGCCGCGTGACGGACACCGCGGTCGGCACGCGCTTCTGCTCCGAGCGGCTCGGGTTGCCGGCGTGGAACGCGCTCGCGAACGGCAAGGAACTGGCCGAGGTGCTCTTGAAGCGCCTCGAGAAGGCGGAGGCTCGATGACGTTCGAAACGGAACGCGTGCGCGAGAAGTCGATTCGCGCCCACGAGAAGACGGTGCCGTTGTTCCTGTTCGGCGCGACCGGCATGCTCGCCGGCGAGCTGATGCGCTTGCTCGAACTCCATCCGGTGCTCGAGCTCGTGGTCGGCTCGTCGCGCGATCCGGCGCCACTGCAGTCGAGCCAGCCGCACCTCGTCACCGCCGCGCGGACGGGCAATCGCGTGAACACCGTCGAGGTGATCCGCGCGGCCGTCGCCGCGGAAGGCACCGCCGTCGTCGTGCTCGCGCTGCCGCACGGAGAATCGGCGCGCGCGTACGCCGAGCTCGCGGAGGCTCTCGGCCCGGTGTGGCGCCGCGTGCTGGTC
>CAZBOK010000677.1:0-1719 GCA_964493525.1 uncultured Phycisphaeraceae bacterium
CGAGTTCGCTCATGGCGCGCCTCCCGGCCGCGGCTCGCCCCCGCCGGAGGCCTCGACGTCCGTGGACGGGACGCCGTGACGGCGCAGGATGAAGTCCTTCATCCGCTCGCGGCCGCGATGAATTCGCGAGCGCACGGTGCCGACGGGGACTTCGAGGATCGCGGCGATGCGTTCGTAATCGAACCCTTCGACGTCGCAGAGGATGACCGCGGTTCGGAACTCCTCCGGCAACAACGCGAGCGCGGCCTCGAGCGCGCGCGACAGCTCGCTTTGCTCGAGGAAACGATCTGGCCGCGTCGGCCGGTGCTCGGCCGGATCGCGCACCTTCTCCCCGTCCTCGTAGGTCAGGTCGAGCGAGAACTGGCGGCGCGATTCCTTGAAGCGGCGCGAAGTGACGGCGCCGAGCGCGACGTTCACCGCGATGCGATAGAGCCACGCGCCGAACTCGCCGGTGCTGCGGAAGTCGTGCAGGAAGCGCCAGGCGCGCACGAAGGTCTCCTGGGCGAGATCCTCGGCGGCGGCGTGATCGAGCTGGCGCATGCGCTTCACGATGCGAAGCACCCGGTCCTGGTGGCGGAGGACGATGTCGTTGAACGCGTTTTGATCTCCCGCCTGCGCGCGCAGGACGAGGTCGAGGTCCGGGTCCGTTCCGTCCGGAGCGCTCATCGTCCGCCGCGGGGCGCGCCGCGACGAACGCGGGCGGAGCCCGTTCCCGCCGAATCCCCGTCGCGATCGATCACGCGCAGCCCTCGGCGCTTCCCGCGGCCGGAGCGAAGAGATCGCGCAGGACGTCGACCCGCAGGCGCGAGCGCGGTGCGATCGACGCCGCCTCGCGGCCGTCGCACGCGGGGCACGGCGCGTCCGCCTTCGTGGCAGCCGGCGGACTCATCGATGCCCGATCCTGCGGCGGTTCGGCGAGGACCGGCCGCGGCGCCGTGGTTCGCACGACGAGCAGGACGCCGCGTTCGCGCGCGCAATCCGCGGCGAGCGGCGTCACGACCGCGCGCGCGTCGATCTCGAGACGGCCGCCGCGCGGCACGCGCTCGACGTCGCGCGCCACGATCAGTCCGCGCCCCGGCGCCGCGCGCCACTCGACCGTGACGCCGAGTCGGTGCGCCTTGTCGAGGGCGGACGGCGTGATCACGGTGTCGGCGTCGACGAAAAGCGTCGCGCCGGCGCCCGCCTTCGCCACATCGAGCTCCGTGATGAGTCGCGCCGCCACCGGTTCGTCTCCGTCAGATCGGCCGCTCGTGCGACTCGAGCGCGGCGCGGAGATCGGGATGCACGCGCGCGATCACGGTCCGCCCGACCAGGCGGCTCTCGGACTCCGCGAGCGCGGCCGCGGCCGTCACCGCGCTCTCGACCTCGTCGATCGGTCCGGTGAGCGTGAAGTACGACTTGCCGCCGATCCCCTGGGCGAGGTGCAGCTCGATCAGCCGGATCGCCGCGCGCTTCGCGGCGACGTCCGCGGCGCGGATCGCCGCAGCGACGGTCGTCGTCTCGACCACGCCGAGCGCGTCGATCTCGCCGCAGCGCGTCGGGCGGTCGAGCGCTTCGAGAACTTGCGGAGCGACGGACGGGATCAGGAGCCGATCGACGATCGCATCGCCGCCGACTCCGGCGCCGACGCGCAGGCTCGACGTCACGTCCTCGACGTCGCCGGTGAAGAGCGCGATGTACTTGCCGGGCGACACCGGCCGCGCGAACAGCGCGCGCACC
>CAZBOK010000678.1:0-1698 GCA_964493525.1 uncultured Phycisphaeraceae bacterium
GGTCCCCGGCGAACTCGACGAGCTCGTCGAACGCGTAGCGCGAGGCGCCCGAGCGCGCCGGCCCCGCCATCAGTAGACCGCCCGCCCGCCGGAGAGGTCGAAGACCGCGCCGGTGGAGAACGAGCACTCCTCGGACGCGAGCCACGCGACCATCGCGGCGATCTCCTCGACGAGGCCGAAGCGGCCCATCGGGATCTTCGAGAGCATGAAGTCGATGTGCTGCTGCGTCATCTGGTCGAAGATCGGCGTCTTCACCGCGGCGGGCGTGATGCAGTTGACGCGGATGCCGGTCTTCGCGGTCTCCTTGCCGATGGACTTGGTCAGGCCGATCACCGCGGCCTTCGAGGTGCTGTACGCGGGCGCGTTCGGGTTGCCGTCCTTGCCCGCGATCGACGCGATGTTGACGATGCGGCCGTAGTCGTTCTTCAGCATCTCCGGCACCGCCGCGCGGTTGCACAGGAACACGCCGTTGACGTTGACGTCCATCACCGACTGCCACTCCGCGGGCGTGTACTCCCACGTGACCTTGTTCGGGCCGGTGATGCCCGCGCTGCACACGAGGACGTCGAGGCGCCCGGCGCGCCCGACGGTCTCGCGCGTCGCGGCCGCGACCGACGCGTCGTCGGCGACGTCGACCGCGACGCCGAAGTGCCCGCCGTCGCCGAGCGACGCGGCGGCGTCGGCGGCCGCCTGCGCGGCGACGTCCCACACCGCGACGCGCGCGCCGCTCTGCGCGAAGCGCCGGCACACCGCCAGCCCGATGCCGGAGGCCCCCCCGGTGACGACCGCGACGCGGCCCGACAGATCGATTCGATTCACGGATCCACTCTCCCCGGACACGTCCGGTGTTAAATTCGCGCGCTTCGGCAGCCGCGCAGCCCTCGGAGAGTTTCGCATATGAAAGCCCTGTTCACCGACCACGACCTGCTCGACATCTCGCTCGAGCGCGAGATCTTCCGCGAGGCGGGCATCGAGCTCGTCGAGGCGCAGTGCCGCACCGAGGACGCGCTGATCGCCGCGGCGCAGGGCTGCAGCGCGCTGCTCGTTCAGTACGCGCCGGTCACCGAGCGCGTGCTCGCGGCGCGCCCCGAGATCGGGCTGTGCTCGCGCATCGGCGCCGGCTACGACACGATCGACGCGCGCGCCGCCGAGCGCCGCGGCGTGTGGGTCGCGAACTCGCCGGACTACGGCGTCGGCGAGGTCTCGACGCACGCGCTCGCGATGATGCTCTCGCTGATCCGCCACATCCCCGGCTACGACCGCGAGATCCGCGCCGGGCAGTGGCACTACACGACCGCCGGGCGCATCCCGCGCGCCTCCGAGCTCACCGTCGGCATCCTCGGCCTGGGCCGCATCGGCAAGCGCTTCGCGCACATCGCGCGCAACGTGTTCAAGCGCGTGATCGCGAACGACCCGTACCTGATCGACGGCGACTTCCCCGCGTACGTCGAGCGCGTGTCGCAGGAGGAGCTCTTCCGGCAGGCGGACGCGATCTCGATCCACTGCCTGCTCACCGACGAGACGCGCGGCATGGTCGACGGCCGGCTGCTGCGCCTGATGAAGCCCGGCTCGTACCTGGTGAACACCGCGCGCGGCGCGGTGATCGACATCGGCGACCTCGTCGGCGTGCTCGGGGAGGATCGCCTCGCCGGGGTCGCGCTCGACGTGCTGCCGGTCGAGCCGGTGGCGGCCGGCCAC
>CAZBOK010000679.1:0-1693 GCA_964493525.1 uncultured Phycisphaeraceae bacterium
GGGGCCGACCGTGTTGGTCCAGCTGCCGTCCTCGTTCTGCCGCGCGAGGAGGTCGTCGCGCAGCCGGCGCCAGTAGCGCTCCCAGCGGTGGCCGCCTTCGAAGTGGAGCGCCTGCGCCGCGTAGTAGTTGCCGTACCAGAAGTAGAAGTGGTCGCCGTAGTGCTTGCTCACGTCGGGGTACTCGCGCTCGAGGAACGCGAGCGCGTTGCCATAGAGCGACGCGTCGTAGCAGCCGGCGGAGTGGAGCGACGTGACGGCGGCGGCGTTGATCGCGAACGACGTCTTGGTGCGCGCCGCGCTCCCGTAGATCTTGTAGTAGAAGGCGCCCTCGTCGGGCCCGTCGTCGATGCGGCTCTTCTTCACGTAGGCGATCACGCGATCGATGCAGTCCGCGTTCACGTGAACGCCCGCGTCGCGCGCGGCGCGCAACGCCTGGACCTGGCAGACGGTGACCGAGAGATCGACTTCGACGGTGAACGGCGAGTAGCGCCACCCGCCATAATCGTTCTGCGTGTCCTCGATCAGCTTGACCGCGTGACGGAGCGCTTCGTCGACCTTTCCCTTGCGGTCGGCCGCCATCCCGTACACCTGCGACAGGAACAACGTCGCGAACGCGTGGCTGTACATGCGCGTGTTCTGGTCGGCGAGGTAGCCGAAGTCATCCTGGTGTTCGACGATGCAGTCGATGATGCGGCCGATCTGCTCGGAGTACTCGCCGCGCCCGGGGACGTGGCCGTCCGCGAGGAACGCGAGGCCCGCGAGCGCGGTGACGCCGGCGTGCGCGTCGCCGTCCTTCGCCTGGCGCTCGGCGGAGTCGAGCACGAGATAGTCGTCCATCTGCTTGTGGCCGGCGTCGCCCGTGAAGCCGCCGTTCTTCTGCTGCTGGCGGGCGAGATACGCGAGCCCGCGTGCGACCGCGCGCTCGACATCGTCCGCGCGTTCCGCGAGCAGGCTCGGCCGCGCGCCGACGCCGCCGCTGCTCGGATCCTCCTGCGCCGATTGCGCGGGGACGCTCAGGAGCAGCGCGATCAGCGCGGCGCCGCGGGTCACGGTCGCGTCCGATTCTGTCGATCGATCCGCGCGGCGAGGACGAAGTCGTTCTCGGAGAGTCCGCCGACGTCGTGCGTCGAGAGGTCGAGCGACACCTTGCCCCACGAGAGTCGGACGTCGGGATGGTGGTTCGCCGCCTCCGCGAGCGCGCCCACTTCGTTGACGAACGCGAGCGCGCGTGCGAAGTCGGGGAACCGGAACTCGCGATGCAGCGTGCGGCCGGCGACGATCGACCAGTCGGGGATCTCGCGCAGGAGATCGGTCGCGCGGTCAGACGCAAGCGGGGGATCGCCGTGCCGGCACGGGACGCAGGTGCGATCGGCGAGACTCGGCATGCCGCGGTCTCCACGGGCGAGGCGGCGGATGATAGCAGGGCCGATTGACGGGCCCGCCGGTCGAGCGTGCACCTGCGGCCCGACCTCCTATCATGCGCCGCCCCGAGGCCCGCCCGATGACCATGCAGACGCCGCTCCGACGGATCGCGCTCGAAGTCATGCTCGCGCTCGCGTGCGGCGGAATCGTCGGGCTCGCGGGCAACTCCATCTCGAAGAACGGGCTCGAGCTCGGCCGCGACTACTTCGCCGGTCTTGCGGAGCGATCGCCGTCGCCCGGGTCCACCGCGATCGCGCCGCCGACTGCCACC
>CAZBOK010000680.1:0-1689 GCA_964493525.1 uncultured Phycisphaeraceae bacterium
CGGAGTCGTTCCCGATCGGCGTGATCGCGCTCGCCGAGCGGGGGACGCGCGAGGCGTCGTTCGCCGACGCGGCAGCTCGCGCGTTCGCGGCGTCGCGGATCCGCGCGCCGCGCGGCGCTCCGTGCTTCGCGGCCGGCGGCGCCGCGCTCGCGTTCGCCGCCTGGCGTGACGGTGCGCGCTACTTGCAATTCGGGGGCGGGTCGACCACGCTCTCGGTCGACGGACTCGCGCGGCTCGCGCGGCGCTTCGCGTCGGTCACGAAGTCCGTCGCGGCGCGTCGACTCGGCATCGCGACCGATCACGCGCGCCTGATCGAGCCGGGGCACGCGATCCTCGTCGCCGCGATGCGCTCGCTCCGCGTCGCGCGCGTGCGGCCGACCGATCGCGGCGTCGCGGAGGGATTGCTCGCCGAGCTGTTGTCCGGGAGAACGCGCGGAGTGCATCGATGACTGAGCCGACGTCGACGAGCGGAACGCCGCGCACGCGGCAGTTCGCGACGATCGCGTGGCGCGTCGTGGCGTCCGCGCTCGCCGTCGCGCTGCTCCTCAAGTGGGGTGTCGTCGACGGCTACGAAGTGCGCGGCAACTCCATGCATCCGCTCCTGATCGACCGCGCCGGCGAACCCGATCGCGTCGTCGTGCTGAAGCCGTGGTACCGCTTCTTCGAGCCGGAGCGATTCGACCTCGTCGTGTTCGAGCGTCCCGAGAGCGAGGGCAACGGGACGAACGACGAGCCGCCGGGCGACCGTTTCGTGAAGCGCGTGATCGGGATGCCGGGCGAGACGATCCGCATCGAAGGCGGCGACGCGTACATCGACGGTTCGGCGGCGCCGCTGCGCAAGCCGCTGCCGGTCCTGCTCGAGATGCTCGAGCCCGTCGCGCTGAACGATGCCGAGTGGCAAGCGACCGGCGCGACGCGCGATGGCTCCGCGTGGAAGCTCGTCGCCCGCGCCGACGCGCCGGCGGAGTTGCGCTACGTCGGCGTGATTCGCGACGCGTGGATCGACGAGCACGGCGAGGCGCGCGCGGGCGGCGACTCCGTGACCGACGTCGCGATGACGGTGCGGGTCGGATCGACGAGCGCGGACGCGGGCATCGAGTTCGAGCTGCGCGACGCGGGCGACACATTCGTCTGCGAGATCTCGAGCGAAGGCCGCGTGCGACTGCATCGCCGCGACCAGGCGGACGTTGTCGTCGCGGAAGCCGCCGTCCCGGAACTCGCCGCGCACTCGAGCGGCGCGGCGGAGCTGTTGTTCGCGAACGTCGACAACGAGGTGCGTCTGTTGGTCGCGGGCCGCTCGGTGATCGAGTTTCGCTACGACAAGAACACGCCGGTTGAAGGCGTCGCGATCTCCGCCGAGCCCGCGGTGCGCGTGACACGCGGCACCGCGACGATCGAGCGGATCGCGCTGGATCGCGATGTTTCGTACACCGACGCCGGGACCTTCGGCGCGCTCGGGCGGCCCGTGCGGTCGCTCACGCTGGGGCGCTTCGGGCGCGGCTGGTCGAACCTGACGTTCTCGCTCGACGTCGACGGCGAGGCGCTCGTGCTGCGCCGCCCGCCGCCGGGCGTGCACATCGCCGGGGCGCACGACATGGTGCGCGAGGGGCGCGTCGTGCAGGCGGTGCGCGCGGCGGGCGGGCCGGCGCCCGAGGTGGTGGCGATCGGCGAGGACCCGGCCGTGCTCGG
>CAZBOK010000681.1:0-1663 GCA_964493525.1 uncultured Phycisphaeraceae bacterium
AAGCGCGGCTTCAGATGAGCGAGGTCGATGGGACTGACGAACAGCGTGTCGATGAACGTCGAGATGTTCGCGCCCATGATGTACGGGAAGAGGTTCTCGCGCCGCACGTAGCCCTTCGCGGTGAGCGGCACGAGGATGGTCAGCGACATCGACACCGACATCGTGATCAGCGTGATCGCGAAGCCGACCGCGAACATGACGCTCGGCCGGTACAGCACGTTGCCCGGCGTCGAGAACCGCTTCGACGCGTCGGTCAGGTCGGGCAGCGCCTTGTCGAACGCCTGGAAGGCGAGCAGGAGCAGCGCGATTCCCGCGGCGAACGCGATGAAGGCGTTGTCGATCCACTTCAACACCGCGACCGCCGGACGCAGCGCCGGCTCGAGCAGCGAGCCGAACGCCGCGGCGGAGTCGGGTGAGTACCGCGCGAGCCACTCCGGGTCGTGCAGGAGATGCAGCCCGATGAACAGGCCCGGCACGCAGATCGTCGTCGACGTGAGGAGGCTCGCGACGCCGACGTACACGCTCTTGCCCGGGCTCTTCGCCTTCCAGTCGTGCAGGAACCCGACCAGCAGCACCACGAAGCTCGCTCCGAGCCGCGAGCCCATGATCATCCCGAACGATTCGTAGCGGTCGCCGAGGCCCTGCTCGAGGAACGACAGCGACAACGCGGCCGCGGGCGATCCGCTCATGAACGCCGCTGCGCCGATCCATCCCAATCCGACCCAGGACGTCACGCCGTGCACGTGCGCCGCCGCCACGATCGGACGCATGAACCCCGCGCCGGCGCCGAGCGCCTTGATCGCGAAGAGGATGAGCCAGACTCCCACGACGACCCACGCCGCGCGTCCGAGGAACACGAGCGCGCGCTTCATGATCTGCCGTCGCTCGCGCCCGGACCGTCGATCGGCCGGCCGCCGCGGTCGGTCTTGCGGCCCGGGTGCGCTTCGCTCTCCCACAGCTTCGCGTACTTCAGGAACACGTAGAACGCACCCATCCACGCCAGCACGAACCCGCGCATCCCGTCGCGGAATCCGGCGCGCAGGAGGTACATGCGGACGAACCGCGCGGGCGGGCGGAACACGAGCTTGCCGATCGAGAACCGTTCGCCGAGTCCGCCACGCCGATCGGCGATGATCGATGCGTAGGCGTTGATCTTCTCGACGTGGTGCGTGAGGTCGCGGAAGTTGAAGTGCGTCAGCTCGCCCGGAAGCCGTTCGACGGCGCCGTCGACCTGGACGTGGTCGTGCGGGTCGATGCCGCCCCACCGGCCACGCCGCCGGTCGAACAGTCGCAGGCGCCACTCGGGCCACCAGCCGCCGTGATCGATCGGGCGGCCGAGGTAGACGACGTGGCGCGCGACCTCGAACCCGGCGGCGCCGCCGCTCGGCGCCCCCGGAGCGAAGCGCGCGCGGATCGCGGCGGCGAGCGCCGGGTCGACGCGCTCGTCGGCGTCGATGCAGAACACCCAATCGTGTTGTGCCGAATCGACCGCGAACTGCTTCTGCGGGACGTGGCCCGCGAAGTCGCGCTCGATGACGCGCGCGCCGAGCGAGCGCGCGATGTCCCGCGTCGCGTCGGTCGAGCGCGAGTCGACGACGACGACCTCCGCGGCGAAGTCGAGCGTGCGGATGCAGTCGGCGACGTTGCCGGCCTCGTTGCGCGT
>CAZBOK010000682.1:0-1647 GCA_964493525.1 uncultured Phycisphaeraceae bacterium
GCGCGTCGCAAGCACCCCCACCCCCCCGCGCCGCGTCAGCCGTTCACGCCAACCTCGACCCCATTCGTCGCCGAATACCCCCTCCCCATCCCCCCATCGCCCAGAAACGCCTGCACCGTCGCCTTCACGAACCCCACGCCGCCCGGAATCACCGCCTGCATCCGGACCTCCCCATTCCCATCCAATCCGACCGGCGCGATCACCGAGATCGGATCGACCCGCAACACGCACCCACCCGGCAACGGAATCGCCGTGGTGTTCGGCCCGATGACCAGCACTCCGATCGCTCCCGCGATTCCGTGCTCCACCGTGATCGAGATCGTCGCGCCCGAGACCGGACAGCCTTCGACTCCGAGCACCGGGACGAGTCCGTTGCTGCCCGCGCATCCGACGCCGATCGTCGCCTTGTGCGCCGGACACAGGCTCATCGTCCACGCGTTCGGCCCGAACGCGCTGCTCGTCGGATCGCCGATCGCGACGTCGGCGCGGCCGTCGTGATCGACGTCGCCCGCGCCGCACACGCTCGCGCCGAAGCCGCCGTTCTTGTCGTCGCCGTATTCGGTCCCCGACAACTCGCCGAGCTCGACGCCGCTCGGGCCGGCGAAGACGTGCGCGCCGCCGCAGATCAACGCACCGCCGAACTCGAAGGGCGCGCCGACGATGACGTCGGCGAATCCGTCGGCATCGACGTCGCCGGCGCCGTCGACCGCGGTTCCCATCGCGTCCCAGTTGCGCCCGATGTGCGCGTGGAGAATCGCTCCGTCGCGGCCGGAGTCGACGGACGCCGCGCCGGCGAGCATCGGCGCGCCGATGACGACGTCGGGGATCCCGTCGGCGTTCGCGTCGCCGGCGGCGGCGACCGCGGCGCCGAACGATCCGCCGAACGCAGGGAAGACGCGGATCAACTGACCGCTCGCTCCGCTGAACGCGCGCGCGATGCCGCTCGTCATCGCGGGCCCCTGCGGCGCGCCGACCAGGAAGTCGGGGACGCCGTCCTGATCGATGTCGCCCGCGCCGGCGACGGCCGCGCCGAAACGGTCGAGGCTCGCGTGGCCGGTCTGCATGCAAAGGAGGGAGCCGTCCTTGCCGGAACAGACGCGCACCGCCCCGAGCCGGACGCCGGCGACCGCTTCGCCCGGTGCTCCGAAGATCACATCGTCGCGTCCGTCGTGGTCGACGTCGCCGACGCCGTCCACGGCGGAGCCGACGCGCGCGTAGGACCCCGCGGGCGCGAATCGATGCAGGCGCGCGCCGTCCTTGCCGGAGAACACGCTCACGTAGCCGGCGAGTCCGCTCGCGCCCGCGGTTCCCGTGACGCCGGGCGCTCCGACGATGACGTCGAGAACCCCGTCGCCGTCGACGTCGCCCGCGCCGGCCACCGCCGCGCCGAATGCGTCGTCGGCGCCCTCGCCCGACCACTCGCGCAAGAGTGCGCCCGTCGCGCCGGAGTAGAGGAACACGCAACCGGTCGACAGCCCGGCGGCGTCGCGCGCCGTCGGCGCCCCGACCAGGAGGTCCGGCCGTCCGTCGCCGTCGACGTCGCCCGCGTTCGCGACGACGCGGCCGAAGTCGGAGCCCGCCGGGCCGAGCAGGTGGTGCAGCGTCTCGTCATCCGCGCGGGCGGTGCGCGACGCCACGGCGAACAGG
>CAZBOK010000683.1:0-1645 GCA_964493525.1 uncultured Phycisphaeraceae bacterium
CGGACGGGCGAAAATAGTGCTTGAAGACGGCCTCGGCTGATGACATCCTGCCCGTCAACATTCTCGGGCATCACCCTATTGCGGGTATGGGCGGTCCATCGTCGCGGGCCGCGGGAGGAATTCTATGGCGTATGCGATCCGTGGTCATGTCAGCGATCCAGGCAACCCTACTGCTTCGATGGCATACCTAAAGGTCAAATTCGCCCTCGACGTTGGCCTGGAATTTGATGACCTCTCAACGGGCACGACGACCTCGACCACATCTTCACGATGGACGACCTACACAGACGGCTCCGGACTCTTCAGCATCCTCGTGGATGACGACGATGTCGAGGAGATCTTCGCGGGACGTCGACACCGCGAGGTGATCTTCAAGGCCTTCGACTCCAGCGACGTTCTCCTTGGGATCCAGAGTGTTTACATCTCTCGGGCCGCCCTCCAGGGCACGGAGACCGTCAGCCTGTCGATCCCCTCGACCTACACTCTCGCAGGCGGTCCCGGAGAGCCCAACTTCGCCGTCGCGGGCTTCCTCACCGACGCGGAGGGCACTCCCAGTGTCGGCGTCACGGTAGAGCTCAACAAGAAGGCCCTCCGGAACCTGACTTCGCTCGGTTCTGCCGTCACTGGGGACGACGGCGGCTTCTTGATCCGGTACGCGGGCTCAGCCGGTGAACACAGCGATCGCGCGAGCTTCAGCATCGCGCTTGAAGCGGCCGCGGCTTCTGCGACCGCTGGTCACTTCTGCAATCCACCCGCGAATTTCACCGTTCGGCTCGTCGAGGACGACGAAGTCTACCGGGGGAAATCGGAGTTCGACCTTGATGTCGCAACGCTCAGCCCACTCCTCGACGGTGCGACCCTCGACGAGCTGACGGTTGACGACGTCACATTCTTGGTGTGCCGGACCCAGCACGATAGCGCGACTTCCGCAACGCTCGTTCGGGCCCACGCCCTGGCTGACCAGTACTCGATCCCTGCGGCCGCCTTGGTCGCGCTCTCGCACGCGGGCATTCCGCTCTCCACCAATGCCATAGTCGCTCTGTCCGACGAAGAAATTGAGCAGGCGATCCAGCGAGCCGTCGAGAACAACCTCGTGCCCTCGTCCCTGACGAGCGACATCGCCACGGTCCAGACCACGCTCGCCGCCGCCCGGATCGATCGCATGGTGCCATCGTCGACACCAGAGTCGACGACCCTCGGTGCGATCTTGGTCGCGGCTTCCCTCACCGCCGGACTCCCGCGGGACTTCGCTGAACTCTACGCTGCGCACACGGGCACCGCAGAAGAGTTCTGGACGGCGCTTCGCGGCCATGTCGACTTTGGGGACACCGTGGTCGACAGGATCCAGTTCACGCTGCAAGTCGGGGCCCTCACCGCCAGCTACCCCCCGCTCGTTAAGCTCTTGCACGCAAAGCGCGATGCCAATGTCTTCGCACTTGCAGCGGAACTGGCGCAGTATGACGCCGATGACTGGGTGGGATTCCTCGGCGAGACCGTCGATGGCGACGAGGTCGATACACCCCCGGGCGTAATCGGCGTGGACTCGTCGGCGCGGAGAACGAATTACGCCGGCGCGATCGCCAAGATGGTCGAAGACCTTTACCCTTCGGCACATCTGGCCTACCGGGTCCCTCCGGGCGCCGTC
>CAZBOK010000684.1:0-1645 GCA_964493525.1 uncultured Phycisphaeraceae bacterium
ACTCGTCGTTGTTCGTGCGCATGGACCGCATCGCGAGCGCCTACGGCCGGCGCCCGTACCCGTACGCGGGCTCGGTGTCCGTCTGCCACACGCAACTGTGGTTCGACCGCTTCGGCCGCGCCGCGTTCAAGCAGGCCGCGAACGCCGTCCCCGCGACTTCGCGCGCCCGCCGCAACGGCAAACAGGATCTCCGCGAGGCGCGGCCGCGGCTCGCCGACGGGCTCGTCCTCGGCGATCTCCCGTTCGATCTCGAAGCGCTGGCGCGCCACGTCGGCGAGCACTCGACCGACATCGAGGAGCGCCGGCTGGACGAGCTGCGCGACGTGACGCGCGCGACGTTCGAAGCCCTGTGCGCCGAGGTGCCGCCGTTCCGCGCGCGCGAGTCGTGCTACGTGTTCCGGCCGCTCGGCATGCCGCTCAAGATCCCCGGGTGGGTGTGGATGCTCCTGTCCTGCCTCGACGGCGAGACCACGCTCGCGGAAGCCGCCCACGCGGTGAAGCTCGACTCTCGCGTCGCCGCGGACGCGATCGAGAGCCTCCTGGATGAAAAGCTCGTCACGCTCGAGCCCGCGACCGGTCCCGGCGGGACCTGCGTCACGGGAGCTTGACGGGTCCGCCCTTCCAGGTCGCGCCCGGCGACAACACCAGGAGGACGCCGTCGAGCGGCTGGCCGTCCTTCAACGCGAATCGCGCCCCGCCGGTGGCCGGGTTCACGAGCTCCGCGGTCAGATCGTCGGCCTCGCCGACCGTGCCGTCACCATCGGTGTCGGTCGACGCGCGGATCCGGTAGGTGCCCTCGGGCAGCGGATCGAGCACGACCGCGCCGGCGGTCTCCGCGGTCACCGTCTGCACCTGGACCACCTGCTTCGTCACGACGTCGAGAGCGAACACCTTCACGGAGTTGACCGTCCCGGGTCCGGTGCCCGGCACGTTCATCGTGACCGGAATCGACTTCGGCCCGACGTCCGTCGTGAGCGTCACCGTCGCGGTGTAGTCGCCGACCGCGAGCCCGTCGCGGTGCGCGACGAACCGCAACGAGCACGGGGCGACGCCGGTCGTCACGATCGGTTCAAGCCACGTCGCATCGCACGTCGCGCTCGAGACACCGATCGTTCCCGCGCCGAGGTTCAGGATCGCGAGGTCGAGCGTGTTCTCGGCGGCGCCGAACGCGAGCGTCGGCGGGAACGCGTACGTCGTCGGTGCGGAGGTCGGCAGCGGAGCGGCGAAGCGCGCCGAGCGGCCCGCGTCGAGCGACCCGTACCCGAACACCGGATCGAACCCGGGCTCGCCGCGATCGGTCGCGCCGGCGGCGAGGTAGGCCTCGACCTCGATCGGCGCGAGCTGCGGACGGAGGCTCTTGATGAGGAACGCCGCGGCGGCGACGTGCGGACTCGCCATCGACGTGCCCGACTTGCGGCCCCAGATCGTGCCGAAACCCGGGTCGACGATCGGCGCGAGCACGCCGTCCTTCTGACCGTCGGCATCGAGGTCGGAGTTCGGCTCGCCGCCCGGCGCCGCGAGCGCCACGTGCGGGCCGAAGCTCGAGTAGAAGGCGCGCTGGTCGATCACGTTGGTCGCGGCGACGGCGATCACGCCGGGGATCGCGGCGGGATACATCGGCTGCGCCGAATTCGAGTTCCCGGCC
>CAZBOK010000685.1:0-1610 GCA_964493525.1 uncultured Phycisphaeraceae bacterium
GCGGAAAGCCCCCTCTTGAGTTCGCGCGACGAAGTCACGAGCCCGGCGCCAGCCGCAAGCCGCAGCGTCAGCTGCAAAAGCCCGGCGCCAGCCGGTCGCCGCAGCGCCAGCTGCAAAAGCCCGGCGCCAGCCGGTCGCCGCAGCGCCAGCTGCAAAAGCCCCGCGCCAGCGGTCCGCCGCAGCGCGAGCTGCATCAAGTCCTCGCCCGCGCCTGCACGAACGAATAGAAGAACACCGCGTCCGCGGAGTGTGCGACCTGCGTCAGCTCCGCCTTCATCTTGTCGACGGTCTCCTGCGTCACCTTGCCGGCGGCGAGCAGACTCGGCGCGCCCGACAGGAGCAGCTCGGTCCAGTACGCGATGAACTCGGCGCGCTCGCCCGACTCGCGATTGTCGAGGTGGAAGCTGCGGACCTTCGTCGAGATGTCGCGGTAACCGACCGCCTGCAGCAGGTTGCCGAGCTTCGCGCCGACGTGCGGATCGCCGCCGATCTCGATCTGCCGGTCGTTGTACGCGACCCAGTAGGCCTGAGTGTTCGGCGAGTACGGGTTCACGAAGAACGTCGCGTTCTGCACCTCGGTGACGACGATCGGCGAGCCGGGTCGCAGGACGCGCCGCACCTCCGAGAGCACCTGCAGCGGGTCGCCGACGTGCTCGAGGATCCAGCACAAGAACGCGGAGTCGAACGTCTCGGCCGGGATGTCGAGCTGCCGCGCGTCGGCTTGACTCAACTCGTAACGTCCGGCGGCCCACGGCAACGTCGCGAGGTGGCGGCGCGCCGCGTCGAGGTTCGACGCCGAGGCGTCGATGCCGGTCACGTGGAGCTCGGGGAAGTGCGTGAGCAGGATCTCGGTCTGCGCACCGACGCCGCAACCGACCTCGATCAGCCGCCGCGCCCTCCGGAAGGGCAGGTTGTCGTGAACCTTGTATTGAAGGAACCGCGCCTGCCGGCGCAGCCGCGCCTCTTCCGCGTTGGTGAATCCGTGCAGGTATCCCGTGGTGCGTTTCGCGTCGCTCATGGCGAGCGACTGTAGCGATGCTCCGCGTTGGAACGGGGATTGCCATCGCCGCCCGCGTCCCGTGGCGGAAGGCAGGAAGAGGAGGCCGCGATGTCGCTCGTCCTCGCGTTGGTCGCAAGCGTCGCGGTGCTCGCGGAGGAGTCGCCGCTCGCCGATCGAGTGGTGTTGATCCACGCGGATCTCTCGACGTCGAAGCGGCCGTTGTTCCTCGATGCTCACGCGAAGCAGGCCGATCCGAACGACTTCGTCGGCGGCGTGCTGGCGAGCGAGCGGCGCGTCGGCCGCGCCACCGGGAAGAAGCGCGTCGCCGCCGCGTTCGCCGCGGACACGGACGGCGACGGCGTCGACGAGCTGGTGCTCGTGAAGACGCGGCGCGCGACGCCCGGCGCGCGACTCGAACTGCGCGTGCATCGGATGCCGACCACGCTCGGCGCGGCGCTCGGTGCCCCGACCGCGAGCGCGAAGCGCGACGTCGGGATCGTGAGCGGCGATGGCGCGGCGGTCGCGTTCTGCGGCGCGAACCTCGACGGTTCCGAAGGCGACGAGCTGGTCACGGTCCGCGCGTTCTCCGATGGATCCCGCTCGCTCGAAG
>CAZBOK010000686.1:0-1606 GCA_964493525.1 uncultured Phycisphaeraceae bacterium
AGGGCGGATCTTAGTGGGCGTCGTTCCACGATTCGGTGCAATGAATGGGCCGCGTGGCGCAGCTCGGAGGTCCGAAGCGACGTGCGCGGATCGTGACGTTCTCAACGCAACGGGAGGCGTCGCACGCGAATGCCCTTCTGGCTCACCGTGACGACCGCTCCGACTTCCAGGTCCCCCCGCGCGACATCGATGACTCTCGCGAGCAGCGAGGTCGCTTGATTGCGCGCGAGCCCGGGAATCCGCAGGAATACGAGCGACGGCGACCTGCCTTGGGTGCGGGCGATGATTCGCGCGAAGTCGTGATCTTCGGTGACGACGATCCGCCGCTCTTCCACCGCCAGTGCGATGATTGTCTCGTCCGCCGCTGTGGCAAGTCCGCGCTGCGCGACGTGCTCGACATCGATGCCCTGAGTCCGCAAGTCTTCCGCGGTGCGGCGCGGCAGGCCCATGTCGAGGAGCAGTCGAATCATGCCGCCGAGGCGTCGGTCGGGATGATCCGGTCGCCGAGACTCGCCGCCGCGAAGCTCAATACTTGGCGGATGTCCTCGTCCTCGATCTCCGGATAGTCCTGTTTGAGATCATCCCAGGACGGCTTCTGAGCGAGCACGTCGAGGATTCGCTCGACACTGAGGCGCATCCCGCGAACGCACGGCTTGCCGCCAAGGACTGCCGGATCGGCGGTGATGCGATCGAAGCCTTGGAATGCGACCTTCATGACTCCGAACTTACCACGCTCGGTGCGGATTCGAGGCTCGAGGACTTTGAGCCTGTGGTTTGGAGACGCGCACGCGGTTCGCGGCGTGGCCCCGTCAGTCTTCGTGCTTCGTCAGCTCCGGCGACCACGTGCAGCAGAGGTTCTTGTCGCCGAACACGTTGTCGATGCGGCCGACGTACGGCCAGAACTTGTGCGCGCGCTGGTGGTCGGTCGGGAAGGCGGCCTGCTCGCGCGAGTACTTGCGGTCCCACTTGTCGGCGACGACCGTCTCGGCCGTGTGCGGCGCGCCTTTGAGAGCGTTGCTCGTCTTGTCCGACTTGCCCGACTCGACGGCGCGGATCTCGTCGCGGATCGCGATCAGCGCGTCGCAGAAGCGATCCAGCTCCTCCTGCGATTCGCTCTCCGTCGGCTCGACCATCAGGGTCCCCGGCACCGGGAACGACATGGTCGGCGCGTGGAATCCGTAATCCATGAGCCGCTTCGCGACGTCGTCGATGTCGATGCCCGACTTCGCGGAGATGTCGCGCACGTCGATGATGCACTCGTGCGCGATGCGTCCGTGGCTGCCGCGGTAGAGCACCGGGAAGTGGGGGTCGAGGCGGTTCGCGCAGTAGTTCGCGTTCAAGATCGCCGTCTCGGTCGCGGCCATGAGGCCGTCCGCGCCCATCATCGCGATGTAGGCGTACGAGATCGGCAGGATGCCCGGGCTGCCGAACGGCGCGGCCGACACGGCGCCGACGCCCTTCTCGCCGCCCGACTTCACGACCGGGTGGCCCGGCAGGAACGGCGCGAGGTGCGCCGCGACGCAGATCGGGCCCATGCCCGGGCCGCCGCCGCCGTGCGGGATGCAGAACGTCTTGTGCAGGTTCAGGTGGCACACGTCGGCGCCGA
>CAZBOK010000687.1:0-1596 GCA_964493525.1 uncultured Phycisphaeraceae bacterium
GAGCGTTGCCCACGATCCCCGCTCTCGAAACACGCGCTCTGTCGAAGAGCTACGGTCCGCTGGTCGCCGTCGACCGCGCGTCGATCACCGTGCTGCCCGGGGAGGTCGTCGGGTTCGTCGGCCCGAACGGCGCGGGCAAATCGACGCTGATGAAGATGATCCTCGGCATCGTGCGGCCGACCTCCGGCGAAGCGCGCGTGTTCGAGCACGATCTGCGGACGGAGCCGCTCGCGGCGCGGCGGCGCATCGGATACCTGCCGGGCGATCTCGGCCTGTACCCCGCGCTCTCGGGCCGCGCGCTGATCGACTTCCTGCTCGCGTTCCATCCGCACGCGGATCCCGCGCGCGTCGTCGAGCTCGCGCGGCGGCTCGACGTGCCGCTCGATCGACGCGTGAAGGCGTGCTCGTCGGGCATGCGACAGAAGCTCGGCGTCATCGCCGCACTCTGCGCCGGGGCCGATCTTCTCGTGCTCGACGAACCGACGCGCGGCCTCGACCCGACCAGCCAGGTCATCTTCCTCGACTTGATCTCCGAAGCGCGCGCCGCCGGTGCGAGCGTCTTCCTCTCGTCGCACATCCTCGAGGAGATCGCGCGTGCGTGCGACCGCATCGTGTTCATCGACGGCGGCCGGCTGATCGACGACGCCGCGATCGAACGCGTGCGCGATCGCTTCCGCTCCGAGATGAAGGTGACGTTCCGCGGTCCGCTCACCGCGGACCTCGCCACGCTGCCGGGCGTCGTTCGCGCGAAGGACGAGCGCACGCACTGGCAACTGCAGATCGACGGGCCGCTCGAGCCGTTGCTCGCCGCGCTCGCGCGCCAGCCGATCGACTCGATCGAGTACAACCGGCCCGGGCTCGCCGACCTCTACCGCGCGCTCTACCTCGACCGTCGAACGGGAGACCGCACGTGATGCTCGTCCGCCGCATCGCGCGCGAGGACTGGTGGAAGATCGGCGCGCTCACCGCGATCCTGCTCACCAACATGATCGCGACCGTGTTCGCGTACCCGACCTTCCAGGCGAACTACGGGATGCTGATGAACCTCGTGCCGAGCTTCATGGGGTTCGTGAAGAACGCGCTCAACGAAGCGGGCAAGGGCGGGCTGCCGGTGTTCATGGCGGTCAACCACTTCTTCAAGGGCGCGAACGTCATCGGCCCGGCCGCGGCCATCGTGCTCGCGCTCGGCACCGTCGTGCGCGAAGTCGAGATCGGTTCGATCGGTCTCCTGCTGTCGCGCCCGGTGTCGCGCCGCCGCATCCTGTGGACGTTCGCGGCGTGCCATCTCGTCGAGCTGATGGTGCCGCTGTTCCTGGTCTCCGCGCTGATCCCGTTCGTGTCGAGCCACGCGATCGACAAGGAGGTCGCGCTCGCGCCGCTGCTCGTCGCGACGGTGCACGCCGCGGCGTTCATCGCCGCGATCTATTCGATCGCGCTGCTTGCGGCCGTCGTGTTCGCCGAGCAGATCCGCGTCGCCGCGTTCGCGGGCGGCGTGTGCATCGTGTCGTTCATGCTGTACTTCATCGACGCGACGCGCCCGTACACGCTGTACGCGTTGTCGTCGATCGAGGGATACATGTCGATGGCGCGCGGCGA
>CAZBOK010000688.1:0-1594 GCA_964493525.1 uncultured Phycisphaeraceae bacterium
CGGCACGCGGTATCTGACGCTCGAAGAGACGAACCGCGTCGAGCTGGACGAGCGCCATCTCGCGGAGCAGGTCGGCCTCGCGCAGGAAGCGGAGCTCACGCTGCTCGGCGCCGTGTCCGCGGCGCGCGCGCTGGCGCCGGAGAACGCCGAGCCGGATCGGATCCTCTCCGATCTCTACTTCGCGAAGTGGAAGCTCGCGGTCGCGCGCGGCGACGACGCGGCGGAAGCGGCGCTCGCGCACCGAGTGACCGGGCTCGACCGGGAGAAGCGCCACGCCACGGAGGTCGTGGGAGCAGGTTCCGCGTCGATCGCCGTCGATGCTCCCGGCGCGATCGTGCACCTGTATCGCTTCGTCGATCAGACGACGCTCGATCGCGACCAGGGCGAGCGCCGGCTGGTCGCCCAGGCGGTGAACGCGTTCGAGCCGCCGCTCACGCCGGGGAAGTGGGTGCTGCGCGTCGTTCGCGCGGGCGCGGGACTCGATGCCGGTGACATCATCCTCAAGGTGGCCGGCTCCGGCGTCCGCAACTCGGTGTTCGTCGCCGCCGGGAACGCACCGCTCGCGCGCGGCGATCGACTGACGAAGATCGACGACGCGGTGCCGCACGACGTGAAGGAAGCGGAGTCGCTCGATCAGGACCCGCCGCAGAACGGGGTCGCGCACGCCTACGAGTTCGCGCGCGCCGGACAGTCGGAGCCGATGCGATTGAGCGCGAAGAGCCTTGGCCGCCTCGGCGTCCGGCTCGCGAGTCCGGCCGCGCTCGTGCACGGCGGCGGCGTCGCGATCGAGGCGTTCCACGCCGGCGCGAAGACGTCGATCACGTTGAAGGAAGGCATCGATGCGCGGGCGACCGGCACGCCGCTCTATCGCTCCGAGAAGACGGCGATCGGCGCGGCGCCGATCGTGAACCTCGCGCTGCCGCACGGCTCCTATCTCGCGCTCGTCGTCGCGGCCGGATGCGAGGATCAACTCGTCCCGTTCGTCGTGCCGCGGCAGGGACACGCCGACGTCGCGGTGCGGATGAACCCCGCCGGCACCACGCCGGACGGTTTCGTGTTCGTCGCCGGCGGCCCGTTCCGCGCGGGCGCCGACCCGCTCGCGCCGAGCGGCGACGTCGCGATCGAGGCGACGCTCGCGCCGTTCTGGATGATGGAGCACGAGGTCACGCTGCGCGAGTACGCGGAGTTCCTGAACGACCCGGCGACGCAGGCGCGCATGTCGCGCGCCGGGGAACCGCGGCTGCTCCCGCGCACGACCGTCGGCGGCGAGCGCGCGTTGTTCGCGCGCAAGGGCGACGGCACGATCGACCTGCCCGAGGAGGAGGCCGAGCTGCCGGTGTACGGCGTCGCGTACGACGACGCGGTCGCGTACGCGGAGTGGCGCACCGAACGCGCGGCACGCGACGGCTCGCGATTCAAGTTCGATCTGCCGACGTCGATCGAGTGGGAGCGCGCCGCGCGCGGCGCCGACGGCCGTGCGCTCGTCTGCGGCGAGCATTTCGTCGCGAACTGGCTGGGCTCCTACCACGCGCGCCGCACGCCGGACGTCGAGGCGGTGATGAGCTTCCCGGTCGACGAGTCGCCGTTCGGAGTG
>CAZBOK010000689.1:0-1594 GCA_964493525.1 uncultured Phycisphaeraceae bacterium
GGGGAGACCGAGCACCGTGCTCGCGACGACGAGGAGAGCGACGACGCGGTTATGGGCGCGATTCATGCCGATCTCCGAACTCGATGTCGCCAGGCTCGGACGCGCCGGCGACGCGTCGCGGACTTCCACTTCCCGAACTGCGCCGCCATCTCGGAATCGATGCGAGCGAGCAGCGCCGGCGTCATCACGGAACCGTGGTCGCCCGGGAACAGCTCGACGACGGCGTCCGCATGCAGCGCGGCGAGGTCCTTCTTCAACAGCCGAACCGCGCCGTCGAGATAGAAGGTGTCCTCGGTTCCCATGTACACGTGGATCTTGCCCGCGAGCACCGGCTCCAATTCCTTCCACCGCGTGCGCAACGTGAGGCCGATGTCGTAGCGCTTCCACGCGTCGGCGACGGCGAGGTCGATCGCGCCGGTCTTGCGGTCCCACAGCGGCACCGGCTTGTCGTCCTCGCCGCGCGGGCTGAACACCCACTCGAACGAGCCGAGCTGCTCGCCGCGCAGCGGGCGCTCCATGTCGGAGAACGCGCGGTAGTAGATCTTCCGACCGCCGCCGAGCCGCGCGACGCAGCGCTCGACGCCGTTGCGGTCGACGAACATGTTCTCGCCGGGGGCATAGATGTCGACGAGCTGGAAGTCGCGGAAGTCGACCGGATCCGGGCTGGTCGACCAGCAGCCGCCGAAGACGTCGGGGTACGTGACCTGCAGCCAGAGGCTCGACCAGCCGCCGCTCGAATGGCCGCCGACGAAGCGCGCGCCGGGGTCGCCGATGCCGCGAAAACGCTTCTCGCATTCCGGAATGAACTCCGTGACGAGCGCCGTCCCCCACGGACCGTTGTTCTCGCTGTCCGCGAACACGCAGTGGCCGCCCGGGCAGTCGGGATCGAGCGTGACGCAGAGGAACGGCTCGCCGCCGCGCGACGTGCCGAGCGACGGACCGCCGCGGGCGAGGACGTTCCAGTGCGTGCCGCCGAAGCCCGGCACCGAGTAGTAAACGGGGAAGCGCCGCTCCGGGTCGTCCTCCCATTCCTCGGGCAACGCGACCGCGCCGGAGATCCACGTCATGCGGCCGTAGAACTCCGACAACAGCTTCGATTCGACGCGCAGCTCCTGCACTCGATCGTTGCCGACGAACGTCGGATCCTCCACGACGCGGTCGCACTCGATCGAGATCGTCGTCGCCACGTCGGGGTCGATCGTTTCCGTCCGCGGCTCGCTGTAGAGGTTGCCCGGCGAGTTGCCGATCGTGCGACCGCCGAGGTCGCGGTCGATCACCGCCTGCACCACGTACTCGCCTTTTTCGATGCGCGCGGGCGCCGCCGGGAACTCGATCCAATCGTCGCTCGCGATCCGCATCGGCTGACCCGCGCCGACGGCCGTGAAGTCGGCCGCGAACATCGGCCCCGGCGCGAACCAATTCGGGCCGAGTCGCGGCTCGTCGGCGTCGCGCCCGTCCGACTTCGCGAGAAACACGACCACGCGGCCCGTGAAAGGGCCACGCATCGCCGACTCGGGCCAGCGCACCTCGAAGGCGAAGCGCTGCGGCGCAGGCTGCGGCGCGCCGCCGACGGCGCCGAACGAGCTCAGGGTGA
>CAZBOK010000690.1:0-1578 GCA_964493525.1 uncultured Phycisphaeraceae bacterium
TCGACTCGAATGCGTCGATCGGCCGGCCGGCCGCGATCGTGCCGCGGATCACGACGGTGGTGAGGTCGGCGTTCGAGGAGTGGGATTCGACCGGCGCCATGTGCGGCTCGGGCGCCGTGTCGGGAGCGAGCTGCCAGCCGTGCGCCGAGCCGTCGTTCACGAGGAGGCCCTGCTCTTCGAGCGCGCACAGGTGCTGGTGCACCGTCGCGACCGACTTGCCGACGAGCCGCGTCAGCTCGCGCACGCTCGGCGTGCGGCCGTGCGTGCGCACGAACGCGCGGAATGCGTTCAGCATTTCCATCTGCTTGCCGGAGATCGGAAGGGCGGGCATGGGGCGCGCTCCGCGGGGACCGAGGACGAGAGGGGAGCCTACCGACGGAACGAAAGGCGAACAAGATGGTGTTGCACGCGGATGAAGAATCGGTCTGCAGAAAGAGCGCCGTGCGAGGCGAGAACGTGCGGCTCTCCGCGACGCGGACCCCGCGTCCAGAAACCGGGTTGACACGTTCCGCGCCTCGCCGTTCAATCCGCCGGTCGACCGGGAACGATCGACGGCCGCGGTCCACGCCCGCGGATGGAAGAAGAGGAGAGCCCGAGGTCATGGACCGGGGATCCCCCCAGGGCGACGTGTTGCACGACCCGCTTCCGCCGGACGAGACCGGCGCGGAGTCGGTGTTGCGCGCGCTCCGCGACGCCGGAGTCGACGCGCGCGACGTGCGCCTCGCGGGCAACGTCGACGCGCTCGCCGACCGCCTGCTCGATCGCGCGGACCTGTTCCCCGGTCCGCGATTGTCGAGCGCGCTCACGCACCTGACCGGCGCGACGATGCGCGAGCGGGCGCGCGCGTTGTGCGAGCGGAGTTTTCTCCTGCTCGACGTCGCGGCGCTCGCCGATGAAGCGATCCTGCGCTGCTCCACCGGAGCGCTCTGCGGAGAGCGCGAGCGGCCGTTCCGCGCGTGGTCGGAGCGCTTGCTGCGCGAGGCGGCGCGCTGGGCGATCGACGCGCCGGAGTTCCAGCTCTACCGCAGCGGCCCGACCGCGCCGCAGCGCGAGCGGATCCTCGGTGAGTTGTCGCGATTGACGAATCACCTCGACGTCGCCGCGCGTCAAGTGGTGTGGCTGCAGCTCGTGGAGCGACGCGACCTGCAGTCGATCGTCGCGGAGACCGGGATGCCGCGGGAGCGCGCGGAATGGATCCTCCGCACGGTCCTCGAGGAAGCGGCGCGAATCGTGTCGAAGGACGGCAGCCGCGACGGAGCGGACGGCCGCCAGGAGGTCGAGCATGAGTGAACCGTCGTTCGATCGCCGCGACCTGATCCGCCACCTGCCGGAGCTCCTGGCGGGAAAGGAGCCGGAGCTGTTGAAGCCCGAGTCGCGGCGCTTCCTCCTCGAGGACGGCGAGTGCCGCGCATTGATCCACGCCGCCGCCGAGACCGCGATCGCGCTCGACTCCGGCATGAGCCGCATGCGCCGCAGCGCGAGAGTCGTGTCCCCCGTGCTGCGCCGACCGATGGAGCAGGTGAAGCGCCACTTCGCGCGCCGCATGGTCGACGTGTTCTGGGACCAGGCGATGGCGGC
>CAZBOK010000691.1:0-1576 GCA_964493525.1 uncultured Phycisphaeraceae bacterium
GTCACGCAGGGCTACATCGGCCGCGCGCCCGACGGGGCGACGACGACGCTCGGGCGCGGCGGCAGCGCGACGAGCGCCGCATGGTTCGCGGGAGCGCTCGGCGCGCGCGACCTCGAGATCTGGACCGACGTCGCCGGGATCTTCGACGCCGATCCGCGGGCGGCCGGTGCCGACCGCTCGGCGCGGCCGATTCCACTGCTCTCGTTCGTCGAGGCCGCGCGCCGCGCGTCGTCGGGAGCGCGGATGCTCCACCCCGCGATGTTCGCTCCGTTGCAGGGCGCCGGCGTCACGATCACCATCCGCGACACCCGCGACCCGCACGGCCGATGCACGCGGATCACCGAATCGGGCGATCCGCCGCCCGATTGACGCGCCGGCCGCGCGTCACCTCGCCTCTTCCAAGCGCCGCGTCGCGCGCGGTATAACCTCCGGCTTTCCCCGCGCCCGGAGAAGTCCCCATGTCGAGCAAGGCCGCCGTCGCCGCTCGTGCCACGGAGCACAGCGCCGAGACCAACCCGTTCGATTCGATGCTGGCCCGCTTCGACCAGGCGGCGAAGAAGCTCGGTCTCGACCCGGGGCTCTACGAGATCCTGAGGACTCCCGACCGCGAGCTGACGGTCTCGGTGCCGGTGCTGATGGACGACGGCAGCTTCCGCGTCTTCAAGGGCTACCGCGTCCAGCACAACATGGCGATCGGCCCCTACAAGGGCGGCATCCGTTATGACATGAACGTCACGCTCGACGAGGTGAAGGCGCTCGCGGCGTGGATGACGTGGAAGTGCGCGGTCGTGAACGTTCCCTTCGGCGGGGCGAAGGGCGGCGTGATCTGCGATCCGAAGTCGATGTCGGTCGGCGAGCTCGAGCGCCTGACGCGCCGCTACACCGCGGCGATCATGGACATCCTCGGCCCCGAGCGCGACGTGCCGGCGCCGGACGTCAACACGAACGAGCAGATGATGGCGTGGATCATGGACACCTACTCCATGCACGTCCGCCACACCTGCACCGCGGTCGTCACCGGCAAGCCGGTCGGCCTCGGCGGCTCGCTCGGTCGCCGCGAGGCGACGGGACGCGGCGTGATGTTCGTGCTGCGCGAAGCCGCGAAGGCGCTGAAGATGGACCTGAAGAAGGCGCGCGTCATCGTGCAGGGCTTCGGCAACGTCGGGAGCTGGGGCGCGCGGCTGATCCAGGAAGAGCTCGGCGCGAAGATCGTCGGCGTCTCGGACGTCGAGGGCGCGGTTTACAACGACGCGGGACTCGACACGAAGGCGCTGTTCGAGCACATCGCGAAGGCGAAGACGGTGGTCGGCTTCAAGGGCGGCAAGGCGATCGACAAGGACACGATCCTCGAGCAGCCGTGCGACGTCGCGGTCCCGGCCGCGATCGAGAACGTGATCACCACGCACAACGCGAAGAAGATCCAGGCCAAGATCATCATCGAAGGCGCGAACGGCCCGACGACGTCGGACGCGGACAAGATCCTGCACGACAAGGGCGTGTTCGTGGTGCCCGACATCCTCGCCAACGCCGGCGGCGTGACGGTCTCCTACTTCGAGTGGGTGCAGGACCGCATGGG
>CAZBOK010000692.1:0-1576 GCA_964493525.1 uncultured Phycisphaeraceae bacterium
CATCCGGGGCAACACCGAAGGCGCGACGTCGTCGCTCACCATCAACGACGGCCCGGGCTCGCCCGTGGTCGCGCTCGGACTCCCGGCGGGCACCGTCGGCGGGTCGGATGCCGCGGTCGCGGTGCGGACGCGCGGGATCGGCGCGGACGGAGTCGATCACGTCTACACGTTCGAGCCGCTCTCGGACGGCAAGATCGGCGTCACGCCGGACCTCAAGGTCGCGGTGAAGGACGAGAACGGCGAGCTGGTCGCGACGCTCGACGTCGGCGCCGGGTACGAGCCCGGCCGCGACATCGAGTTCGCTCCGGGTCTGAACGTCTCGTTCGGCGCCGGGTCGATCAGCTCAGGCGCGAACCAGCGGTTCGATCTCGAGGTGCCGGGCGAGACGGACACGGCCGACTTCCTGCCGGCGTTCGGTCTGAACTCGTTCTTCGTCGGCGCGGACGCGCGGAACATCGACGTCGACCCGACGCTCTCCGCGAACCCGAACCGCGTCGCGGGCGGACTGTTCGGCGGCGCCGGCGACGGCGCGAACTTCGACCGACTCGCGCAGCTCGCGGACAAGGCGCTCGACGGACTCGACGACTCGACCGCCGGAGCGTTCGCGAACGGCATCGCGGGCGCGATCGGCAACGCGTCGGCCGGAGCGAAGACCGCGCTCGACACGGTCGCGACGTCGCTGCTCGCGCTCGAGGACTCGCGGCAGGCGCTGTCCGGTGTCAATCAGGACGAGGAGCTCGTCGACCTGCAGCGCTTCCAGCAGATGTACCAGGCCGCGGCGAAGTACCTGTCGGTCCTGAACGCGGTGGATCAGCAGCTCTTCACCGTCCTCCCTTGAACCCGCCGGACAACTCACCATGAGCCAGCGCATCACTTCGGCATCGCAATACGGCCACGCGCTGTTCGACATCGGCGGCAGCTTCTCGCGGCTCGCGCACGCGCAGAACCGGCTGTCGTCGACGCGCCGTCTCTCGGCGGTCTCCGATTCGCCCGGCGACGCGGCGCGCGTGCTCGATCTGCACGTGGCCGCGCAGCGCCTCACGCAGCTCCGCAATTCGGTGAAGAGCGCGCGGGAGATCGCGGACTCGCAGGCCTCGCTGCTGCAGAACGCGTCAGAGCTGCTCTCGCAAGCGCGCTCTCGCGCACTCGAAGCGACGAACGGCGCGACGTCGGCGACCGACCTGAAGGCGATCGCGACCGACCTCGACGGCATGCTCGACCAACTGCTGGCGATCGCGAACGATCACACCGACGGACGATTCACGTTCGCCGGCTCGCGCGTCGACTCCGCGCCGTTCCGGTTCACTGCGGACGCGGCGGGCGACGCGACTCACATCACTTATGCGGGCGACGACGTCCACCGATCGGTGCGGTTCGGTCGCGACGACGTGCGCGCCGTCGACCTGTCGGGCGCCGAAGCGTTCTTCCGCTTCGAGCGCGGTCCCACGGTCGTGACCGGGAACACCGGACTCGCCAGCGTCGCGAACGCGGCGGACACGATGGTCGGCGACGCGCGCATCGTCGTCGCGCACACGTCGACGACCTGGGGCAACGGCCTCATCTTCCCCCCGGTCGG
>CAZBOK010000693.1:0-1574 GCA_964493525.1 uncultured Phycisphaeraceae bacterium
CGTGCTCTCGGCGATCCTGCGCCGCACGCGCGGATCGGCGGTGCTGGACTCGATCGCGAAGTCGAGCCCGGAGAGCATCAGCCTCACGAAGGTCGAGTGCCACCAGCGCGACGCCGCCACCAAGCCGGAGACCGAAGTCACGATCGAAGGCCGCTGCCCGCACAACGAGGACATCGCCGACATCATGCGCGCGCTGTCCGCGCAACCGCTGCTCTACGACGTCCAGTTGAAGTTCTCCGAGGACGAGGACGCGACGCACGCAACCAAGAAGTTCGTCATCACCGCGCGCGCGCCCGGACAGGTCGAGCTCGGAGAAGGCGGATGAAGTCCGGCCGCATCACCGACTGGTTGTTCGCGACCGCCGTCGCTGGCGCCGGCATCGCGTTCTTTCTCGCGATCTACCGGCCGCAGCTCCGCTCGATCGACGCGATCCAGCGCCGCATCGTGAACACGCGCGGCGAGATCAGCCGCAGCGAGTCGTTCATGCGCGGCCTCGAGGATCTCGAGCGCTACCTGCGCGACTTCCAGGAGTCCCTCGCCGGACTCGATCGACTGGTTCCCGCGAAGACCGACGCGGACGAGAGGTTCCGCGAGATCATCGCGGTCGCCGACCGCTGCGGCCTCCACGACACGAACGTGCGCCCCGATCCGGCGCTGCCGTTCGGGTCGGTGGTGGTGCATCCGCTCGTCGTGAAGGTGACCGGGACGTTCGGCGAAGTGCAGAAGTTCTTGTTCGAGTCCGAGGCGCTGCAGCGGCACACGCGCGTCACGCGCTTCCTGGTGCAGCACCAGGAGCCCGCGACGCCGGGCGCGCCGCAGACCGCTGCCGTGAACGCGGAGATCGAGATCACCTCGTATTCGATCGTGGCGGAAGGCGGGGGGGCCTCGTGACGCAGCCGCCGCTCGCGCTCACCGATCGCATCGCGGTCGAAGTCCGGCAGAGTCCGGTCAAGGCGATCGCGCTCGCCGCGCTGTTCATCGTGGCCGCGTGCGTGTGGGGGCCGAAGTTCTTCGCGTCCTCCAAGGCGCAAGCGCCGCCGATCGAGACCCCGACCGGCGCCGCGGACGTCGCGGGCGCGCCGCCGGCCACGGAGTTCGCGAGTCGCGATCCGATCGTGATCCACGACGAGTTCGTCGAGATCTCGAAGGAAGCGCACGAGCTGCGCCGCATCGCGGAGGAACGTCCGACGCTGACGATCGGCCACGATCCGTTCCGGCCGCTCGTGCGTGCGCCGGTCTCGGCCGCGCCCGTCGCCGCGCCGACGTCGGCAGCGCCGGAGACGAGAGCCGACGACGTCGAGCGCGACGCCGCGAACGCGCTCGTGCTGTCGGGCGTGATGGTGTTCGGCAAGGGCCGCGCCGCGGTCATCGACGGACGGCTCGTCCGCACCGGCGATCGCGTGCGGGACTTCGAAGTGACCGCGGTCGACGCGCGACGCGTCGAGCTGAAGGGGGCGCACGGCACCTACGTGCTCTCGATGGATCGCAAGGATTCGCCGGCCGTGGACGACTCGCCCGCGCCGCACCAGAAGGAGAGGCAGTTCAACCTTGAAATGATTCCAGGTCTTGTGGAT
>CAZBOK010000694.1:0-1567 GCA_964493525.1 uncultured Phycisphaeraceae bacterium
ACCAGCGCTCCGCGTCAGCGAGCGAAGTCTCCGCTTCCGGCTCGCCGCGTTCGAGGACGAGAACCGATGAGTCGCGCTCCGATGCGAGCCGCATCACGTCGCCTTCGACGGTCATCCGGTAGCGACGGTCCTCGCGCGACGCGGTCAGTACGACTTCGCCACTGTCGCTCCGCCATTGGGCGGAACCGAGGCTGGTGTCGATCCTCCCGTCGTCGCGGAACTCGAGTCGCTCCGAGTCGAGGTGCCACGTGCCGACCACCAACCGCGAGTCGGGAGGAGCGGCGTGATCGTCGGGCGCCCGCGGCGGCGAGAGCAACACGTCAAACAGGCGCAGCGTGCGCCATCGCCAGGGAAACGGATCGATCGCTCCATCACCGCTCGGCATCGTTTCGAGCGGCGACTGCTCGCGCCAGACGTCGTTCAGGCCGACCAGCACGCACACGAACTCGGGACGGAATGCGTCGAGCTGGGCCCGCAGGAGTTCCGCGACGTCACGCGACGTGCGCCCCGGCTTCGATGCGTTCGCCACGCCGAACGTTCCGGGAGCGGCCGCATCAAGGATTCGTTGCAACTGCGCCGGGTAGCTCGCGCGCTCCGGATCCCCGGAGCCGAGGCCGTACGTGAACGAGTCGCCGACACACAGCACGACGCGCCCCGACGGGACAGCCGCGCTTCGGGCGTTCCGCCACGCGATCCATGCCGCGACCTGCAATGCGGCCTCCGCGATCGCGAGCGCGAGCAGCACTCCGGCGACGACCAACATCGACCGCCGCGCCAGCGACGGTTCGCGCGGCGCGATCTCCGACGCGCCGCGCGCACGACTCGACCCCATGATCGGTCACCCCCCGTTCGGATGCGCGAGTGCGCGCGCGACCTCCTTCGCAGTCACCAGGTACCCCGCTCCGTTCGAGTGTCCGTCCGGCACGAACAACTCCGAGCGCGGCGTCGTCTTCAGGAGCTTCTCGAACTCCGGCCGCACGTCGATGACGCGCACGCCGAGGTTCCGCGCGATCCGCGAACGGACGGTGTCCGGCGCGTCGCGCGGCTCGGGATAACTGAGGAGGATCGGTTCAGCGCCCGCAGCGCGCACCGCCTCGATCATCAGCGTCAGGTGCTGGTAGAGCGTCTCCTCGATCCGCTTCGGGAGCGACGCCGCTTCCTTCAACAGGCGTTCGAGCTCCGCGATGTCGGCGCGCGGGAGGTTCGCAGCCGCCGCGGCGGCGTGGAGTCGCTCGACCGTGAATCGTTCGAGGTCGCCGTGGAACGCGTGCAGCGTGTCGCCTTCGTCGTGATCGAGCGTCCACGCGGTGACGAGGCGCCGCATGCGGGCGTCGGGGTCGTCGGGGCGCCGGAACATCGCGACGCAGCGCAGGAGTCCCGCGAGCCCCGGCGTCTGCTTCGGGAGCGCGTCGACTTCGCGCTCGAACTCGTCGATCGCGGCGCGACGGCGCGCGGGGTCGCGCGACACCTTCTCGAACCAATGCATCGCCGGCGAGTTCATCGGCGAGCTGCCGAGCAGGCACACGCACGCCTCGATGCACAGCGGCAGGTCGCCTGCGGCATCGGC
>CAZBOK010000695.1:0-1555 GCA_964493525.1 uncultured Phycisphaeraceae bacterium
ACCTCGGCCGTCACGCGCGCTTCCTCCGCGACCGGCACGTCGGCGGTTCCCGCGCAGACGACCGCGACCAGTCCGATCGGGCGCGGGGCGCGCCCGCGGCAGAGCGTGATCGAGCGCGCGAGGTCGTGCCGCGTCGCGCTCGGCACGCGCGCGCGCACGGCCTCCCACGTCGCGTCGTCCGCGCGCGTCAGCAGCACGCGCTCCGATTTCGCGAACAGCTTCTCCGCGATGCGACCGGTCTGCTCGGGACGTTTGCCCTGGCAGAACACGACCTCCGGGAAGCCGCAGCGCAGCTCGCGGTGATGGTCGAGCCGCGCGAAGCCGATGTCCTCGTGGGGGAGGTGCGTCAGCGCATCGAACGCCGCGGCGGGCGCGAGCCGTCCGCGCGCGACGTCGGCGAGGATCTTCCGCAGGTTCGCGGGCTTCACGGAGTCGCGCCGTCCGATCCGGTCGGCACCGCGTCGAGGTCGAGCGCGTCGGCGCCGCGGCGGCGGAACTCGTGGAACCCGAGGCCGGCGATCATCGCGGCGTTGTCGGTGCAGCGGTTCATGCGCGGCAGCTTCACGACGAGCCCGCGCTCCGCGCACGCGTCCGCGAGCCGGGCGCGCAGCCGCGAGTTCGCCGCGCAGCCGCCGCCGAGCACGACCGCGCGCGCGTTCGACCGCTCGGCCGCGCGCAGCGTCGCCGACACGAGTCCGTCGACGGCCGCTTCCTGGAACGACGCGGCGAGGTCTCGCACGTTCTTCTCGTCGAGCGGCGTCGGAGTCGCGTCGCGCGAGTTCTCGCCGGTGATCTTGTACCGCACCGCGGTCTTGAGCCCGGAGAACGAGAAGTCGAGGTCGTCCGGATCGCGCGGGTTCGCGAGCGGCGGCTTGAACGCGAAGCGGCGCGGGTCGCCCTCCTTGGCGAGTCGGTCGATGATGGGGCCGCCCGGATACCCGAGCTGCAGGAGCGCGGCGACCTTGTCGAACGCCTCGCCCGCGGCGTCGTCGCACGTCGAGCCGATCTCGGTCGAGGTGAACGGATCGTCGTGCCGGTAGAGCACGGTGTGGCCGCCCGAGACGATGAGCGCGATGAACGGCAGCGGCGGCGGCGAGCCTTCGTCCATCCACGCGGCGTAGGCGTGCGCGGCGACGTGATCGACGCCGACGATCGGCTTCCCGGCCGCGAGCGCGAACGCTTTCGCCGTCGCGACGCCGACGATCAGCGCGCCGACGAGGCCCGGACGGTTGGTGACGGCGACGAGGTCGACGTCGTGCGGCTGCATGCTCGCCCGCGCGAGCGCCTCGCGCACGACCGGCAGCAACACTTCGAGGTGGCTGCGGCTGGCGATCTCCGGCACGACGCCGCGGTACTCGCGGTGCAGATCGACCTGGCTCTTCACGACGTCGGCGAGCACTTCGCGTCCGTCGGCGACGATCGCCGCCGCCGTTTCGTCGCACGAGGTCTCGATGCCGAGGACCCTCACGAGCGTCGCGCTTCGACGAGCCGTCGCATGGGGACGCGCGTGCCGAGCAGGATCTCGACCGCGGCCTGGAGCTGCGGGTCGGGCGGC
>CAZBOK010000696.1:0-1539 GCA_964493525.1 uncultured Phycisphaeraceae bacterium
CCGCGGGGTGGTTCTTCAACTCGACGAGCAGTGCGTCGAGCGACTCCGCCGCGTTGCGCAGCTCGCCGACGGTGGCGTCGACCTCGGCCCGGTTCCCGCGCAGCACGCCGCGTAACTCGCTCAGGAGCTGCCGGAACTCCCCGAGCGTCGTCTCGACGGCGACCAGCGTCCCGCGCGCGGGATCGACGGTCTGCTGCACCGTGGTCAGCGTCTTCGACACGTCGTCGCCGACGTCGCGCGCGACCGCCGACACGCGGTTCGAGAAGCCGTCGACCGAGCGGTCGAACGAACCGCCGAAGCGATCGATCGATCCGCCGAGCCGGTCGAGGAAACCGCCGTCCGCGAGCAGCCGCGAGTCCGCCCGCCGCAGCACCTGGTCGGTGCGGTCGAGCGCGGCGATCAGCCGCGGACGCGCGTCGACCACGAGCCGGTCGAGCGACGTCACCAGCGCGGCGGCCTGCGCGCCGTGCTCGTCGATGAATCGATTGGTGCGCCGCAGGAGCCCCTCCAGCTCGGTCATCACCGCGGGCGTCGAGTCGATGATGCGCGTGATGTTCGAAGGCACGCCCGCGATCTTCAGCTCGCCGCCGGACGTCCAGCGCGCGTCCATGTCGGGGTCGGCCGCGAACTCCTCGCCCTTGCGCGGCACGTCGGTGAGGTCGATCGACGACGCGCCGGTGATCCCTTCGAGGACGAGGAAGCCGCGGGTCCGCGAGGAGAGGAACTGCTCCTTGTCGCCGTCGACGTCGATGTGCGCGACGACGAACGACTCCGCCGCGCCGCTCGCCGACTGCTGCATCTCGAGGCCGACGTCACGGACTCGGCCGACCGGCACGCCCTTGAACTTCACGCGCGATCCGCCGACGAGGCCCGCGACGCTCACGTCGCTCGGGAAGACGACGACGACCTGCCGGCTGTCCTCGCGATACCAGTGCTTGAGGAACGCCACCGTGCACAAGAGGAGCACGACGACCACCACCAGGAACATCCCGGCCCGGACCTTCTGATTGCGACTCGCCACGCTCACCTCCCGGCGTCATGCACCGATCACTCGTCGACGAAGAACAACGACCACGCTTCGGCGCCGGTCTCGCCGCGGCGCGGCGCGCGCCCGATGAAGCTCTTGATGCGCGGCTCGGTCAGCGCCTTGATCTGGTCCGGCGTTCCTTCTGCGACGAGTTTGCCGTCGATCAGCACGCCGATGCGCGACGCGATCCGGAACGCCGAGTCGAGATCGTGCGTGACGACCACGGCGGTCATGCCCATCGCGCGCTTCAAGCGCAGCACCAGCTCGTCGAAGTCGGCGGCGGTGTTCGGGTCGAGCCCCGAAGTCGGCTCGTCGAGGAAGTACAGCTCGGGGTCGAGCGCCATCGCGCGCGCGAGTCCGGCGCGCTTCTTCATGCCGCCCGACAACTCCGCCGGCATCTTCCGGTGCGCGCCGTCGAGCGCGACCATCGACAGCTTCAGCTTCACGATCGCGTGGATCGTCGCCTCGTCGAGCTTCGTGCGCTCGCGCAGCGGCAGCGCGACGTTGTCGAG
>CAZBOK010000697.1:0-1527 GCA_964493525.1 uncultured Phycisphaeraceae bacterium
TCATGCGGCTGCACGTCGAGCAGCTGGCAGAGACGATCGAAGGCGACCGGAACGACGACCGCGGTCACGACGGCGACGATCGCGATCGCGATCGCGATGACAACGGCGCCGATCGCGACGACGGCGACTCGGGCGGCGAAGACGGCAACGGTTCGGGCGACGAGCGCGAGGATCTGATGATCCGCCGCGACAACGTGTTCGGCAGCGCCGAGCAGGACGCCGTGCGGCGCGACTTCACGATCAACGCGCTGTTCTACGACGTCGACGAGAACGTCGTGCTCGACTACGTCGGCGGCGGCGCGGACCTCGAGCGCCGCGTGATCCGCACCATCGGCGAGCCGGCGATCCGCTTCCAGGAGGATCCGGTCCGCATCCTCCGCGCGATCAAGTTCGCCGCACGCCTCGAGTTCGAGATCGAGCCGGCGACCCGCGCCGCGCTCGAGGAATACACGGTCGACCTCGCGAAGTGCGCGACTCCGCGTCTGACGGAGGAGTTGCTGAAGCTGCTCTCGTGCGGAGCGGCGCGCCGCGCGATCGAGCTGCTCGATGCGACCGGCGTCCTGCGCGTGTTCCTGCCCGAGCTCGCGGACTTCCTCGCGACCGACGCCCGCATCGCCGGGTTCGACGGCACGCCGCGCGAGTACCTCGCGCGCTCCCTCGATGCCCTCGACGACCTCGACCGCGGCCGGCGCGTCGTGTCGAACGCGATCCTCCTCGGCGTCCTCCTGCTCGGCCCGATCCGCGCCGAGCTCTCGCGCGAGGACGACGGGCGCCTCGACCCGGGCGTCGTCGTCGATCAGGTGCTGCGGCCGTTCCAGCGCCACCTCTCGATCTCGCGACGCGACGCGTTCCAGATCAAGCAGGTGGTGATCGCGCAGCCGCGCCTCCTGAAGCAGCGTTCCGGTCGGCGCCGCCGGCTGAAGCCCGCGGGTCTGGTGCAGCGCGACTACTTCATCGACGCGCTCGACCTCTTCCGCGTCGAGTGCCGCGTGCTCGGCCGCGACGAATCCGAAGTGCGGTTCTGGGAGAACCTCTACGCGGAAGTCGTCGAAGGCCGCCGCCGGCACAGCGGGCACCACAACGATGCTCACGACGCCGACGCCCCGCGCGAAGGCGAACTCGAGCCCGGCGACGACGGGAGCGAAGAGCCGGAAGGCTCGCAGCAGCACGAGCGGAGCGATGAGGGCGCGGACTTCCCCGCCGATCACGACCGCGCGGCCGAGTCCGGGGAGTCGTTCGATTCGGGCGAGCGGACCGACGACTCGTCTCGCGAGCTCGCGGGCGCCGGCGCGCCGCGGGACGATCGCGGTCCCCCGCAAGATGGCGGTTCCCCCGACGACGGACGCGGTGGCGGACGCCGCCGGCGCCGCCGGCGCGGACGGCGCGGACGCGGCGGTCGCGATCCGGCGGGCGCCGAACGCGCCCCCGACGATCGTCGCGACGATTCCGCTCCGTCGCGCGAGCACGACGCGCGCGGCTCGCAGGAGCGCGAGCGAGGCTCGTTCGATTCCGACGCTCCGCACGACC
>CAZBOK010000698.1:0-1520 GCA_964493525.1 uncultured Phycisphaeraceae bacterium
GGAGTCCACGCCCTCTACTTGTTGACCACAACAGCCGACGGCTTCGTTCCCAAGGTCTGCTTAGAGCGCATCACGCGAGCGTATGTTCCAGTTGCCGTCCTCGCGTCTGTCGAATTCACTAGCGCGTGTCCGTCGAGCGCGAGCCGGATGGCGCCGTCTTCCAGCTCGGAGCGCAGTCCCGCGGCGCGCAGGTACGGCGCGAGCCGATCGGGCCGCACGCCGTCGAGCGCGAGCGCGAGCTGGAACCGCCGGTCGGCCGCGAACGGCGTCACCGTCGCGTCGACCGTGATCGCTCGTGCGATGCCCGGTGCGTGCATTCGCGCCGCGAGCGTGATCGCGCCGTCGCGCGCGTTCTCGTCGATCACCAGCCCGGCGACGCGCAGCGAATCGACCGCCAGCTCGAGCTCGGTCCCGACTCCGCCCGCGGCGTCGTCCTGGAAGCGGAACGCGCAATCGTCGAGCGTCACTTCATCGACGCGGATCACGCGCGGCGGCGCCGGCGCCTCGGGAGGCTCTTGCGGCTTCGCGCGCGGCGACGCGCCGACCAGGTCGAGCCCGGCGACGCGCAGCGTGCCGTCCGCCAGACGACGCGCGCGACCGCGCACGCCGCGCAATTCGCAGCGCGGGACGGCGATCGTGGTCGCGCTGAACGGATCGACCCGGACGTCCGCCTGGTCGATCGCGAACGCTTCGGCCAGGTCGTCCTTCAGCGCGAGCTTCTCGATATGCAGCTCCGCACGCAGCGACGTGCGCTCCGGCGCCAGCGCCTCGAGCCGCAGCCGCGCGCCGAGGTCTAGGTCGATCTGCCCCGCGCGCGGAGCGATGCCCAGCGGGGTCAGGAACTCGTCCAGCTCGTGCGGATGCAGGCCGCGCATTTCGACGGCGAGGTCGACGTTCGCGATGGTGCCGGGCGTGACGATCGGCTTGCCGTCCGCACCGGTCACGACCGAATCCTCGATCGACGCCGTGGCGAGGACGCGCAGTCGCTCCAGCACGCCGGGGAACGCGAGAGCGACGTCGACCGCGGTGCGACCCTCCTTGCGGCCGACGTCCGACACGCGCACGTCGAGCTCGAGCGGGCGGTCGATGGCCGGCGTGATCGAGCGGTCGACCAGGTGCGCCCGCACGTGCTGCACGCGCAACGCATCGAGTGCGAGCGGCACGTCGAACGCGATCGGCGCCGGCGCAGCGGGAGCGGGTGGTTTCACCGCGGGCGCGGCGGCCACGGCCGGCGGTCCCGCTTCCTCGCCGCGCGGCTTCAGGAACCGCTCCAGCTCGAACTTCCCGTTCGCATCGCGCACGATCTCGAGGGTCATCCCGTCGATCTCGACGCGGCGCACGCGCAACTCGCCGCGCAGGAGCGCGGTGGCCTCGACGTCGAGCATCACGTAATCGAGCGTGAACAGCGGCGGCGGCGGCGGCGCATCGGCGGGCGCGCCGGCCGGCGGCAGCGGAGCGATCGAGAGGCGATAGAGGTCGAAGTCGCCCGGGAGGATCCCGAGGCCGTGCGTGTCCCAGTG
>CAZBOK010000699.1:0-1505 GCA_964493525.1 uncultured Phycisphaeraceae bacterium
CAGACCATGCGGGCCAACCGCTGGGAGACCTTCCGCACCGTCACCTTCCCGCTCGTCTTCGCGCCGAGCTCGACCTGGACGCGACCGTCCGCGTCCGTGCGCTGCGGAGCGAAGCGGTCCTCGCGCGAGACGAGCGCGCCGGCGACTCCGCGGCCCGCGGGGTCGACGACCGCAATGATCACCGCCGCGGCGCGACCGAGCGTGATGTCGGGCGCCGTCGTGACCGCTTCCGCTCGCGGCGTCACCCGCACCGTGTTCACTTCCGTGCCGAGTTCGCGGCGCGCGCCGATCTCGATCTCGACCGCCGCGCCGCGCGGAGCGGCCGTCGCCATCGGCACGAGCAACGAGTAGCGCCCCTCCGCGTCGGTCCGCGGCAGGCGCACCGAGCGGTCGAACAGCCCGTCGTAGCGGAGGATCCCCGGCTCATCCGTCACGATCGCGCCGGCGATGCCGTGACCCGACGCGTCGACCACGCGGCCTTCGATCGTGGCCGACGCCGCGAGCGCGACCTCGAGCGTCTGCCGGGCTCCGTCGTCAAGCGCGAGGACGTCCACCTTCCCTTCCGCGTATCCCGACCGGTTCGCGACGACGTGCGCGATGATCGCGCCGCGCTCGGTGTACATCGAGAACGTGCCTTCGTGGAAACCGAGCGACGGCACGTGCTCGAAGCGTGCGAAACCGGCCGCGTCGCTCGTCGCCGCGCCGAGCGAGCGGCCCTCGAGCGGACTGGTTCGCCACGGTTCGCCGTCGACGTGCTCGACCGCGCCTTCGTCCGAGCGCAGCTCGACGACGGCGCCCGCGATCGGCGCGCGCGACTCCGCGTCGATCACGTGAACATCCAGCGAGATGCCGGCGGACAGCACGAGATCCATCCTCGCGGTCGAATTCGTGCTCGTGAGCGGAGTCGGCTCCACGAGGAGCGGCGCGAACCCGTCCTTCGTCGCTTCGATCCAGCCGCACGCCGCGCGCCCCGAGACGATCCGCGCCGAAACGGCGGGGAGCTGATCGAGGCGGTATGCGCCGGACGCGTCGCTGCGTGCGCGCCGCTCGATCAACGCGCCGCCGACGAGGCCGCTCCAACGCACCTCGGCGCCGTCGATCGGGTGCCCCCGCACGTCGAGGACGCGGCCGGCGAGCGCGCGCGGAGGCTCGAGCACGAGGCGCAGCGTTTCGCCGACGCCGACGCCGTGTTCCGTGGTCGGCGCGAAACCGTCCGCGACGGCGAGCACCCCGAACGGCGCCGAGACGTCCGCGACGTCGAGGCGAAACGCGCCGTCGCCGCCGGTCGTGGTGCGCGCGATCCCCGCGACGACCGCGACCCCCGTGGCGAGCGGTGGCAGTGCGTCCGGCGTCGGCGAATCGATCCGCCGGTCGGACCACGCGGCCACGTTCGCGCCGGCGATCGGTGCGCCCGCGAGATCGACGACGACTCCCGCGAGTTCCCGTGCCGCGCTCGGAGCGACGGGCGTGCCGGCCGCGTCTGCAGGCGTCGGGGCGATGTCCTC
>CAZBOK010000700.1:0-1503 GCA_964493525.1 uncultured Phycisphaeraceae bacterium
GGCTCGCCCTGGCCCGGGACTCGGCGGGTTCGTTCCTCATCTCGACGGTTCGATCGCTCCGGGGAACGTCGTGACGCTGGATCTCACGCAGGCTCGCGGCGGCTCGGTCGCGCTGTTCACGTTCGGCAATTACCCGGCGCACATCCACGCCGCGGGACTGTGCACCCTCTGGCTGCAGCCGGTGCTTCCGCAGTTCTTGCTCCTGCCGACGAGCGGTTCCGGGGCGGGCGTCGGTACCGCGTCGATCACCGCGACCGCTCCCGCGGCGTTCCGCGGCGAGCTGATGACGCAGGCGTTCGTCGCGGACCCGAACATGCCCTCCGGTTACGCGGCGACCGACGCGGTCCAGGTCGTCCTGCACTGATCGAGGCACGTCGCGGGCTCGGCCCGCAGCTCGACCGATCCGAGTTCGCTCCGTTCGAACCCCCGGACTCGCACCTCGCAGGCGCGAGTCCGACATCGACGCTACGATCGCGCGCGATGCCGCGCATCGTCACCCTCCTGCCGTCGGCGACCGAGATCGTCTGCGCGCTCGGCGGCCGCGAGTCGCTGGTCGGCATCTCGCACGAATGCGATTACCCCGCGGACGTCGCGGGTCTCCCGGTTCTCACGCGAGCGAAGGAGTTCGCGGGCGTGACGAGCCGTGGGATCGATCGCTCGGTGCGGGAACTCGTGGCGGACGCGCTCGGCGTGTACGACCTCGACGTCGACGCTTTCACCGAGCTCGATCCCGACGTGGTCATCACGCAGGATCTCTGCGACGTCTGCGCCGTCGCCTACCCGGCGGTGGAGTCGGCCGTCCGATCGATCACGCGGCGCGACGTGCGGATCGTCAATCTCCATCCGACGCGGCTCGAGGACGTGCTCGGCGACGTGCGGCGCGTGGGCGACGCGATCGGTCGCGAGGAAGCGGCCGGGCCGCTCCTCGTTTCTCTGCGCGCGCGCATCGAAGCGGTGCGCGCGCGCGCGGCGACGATCGCCGCGCGTCCCACGGTCGCGACGATCGAGTGGCTCGACCCGGTGATGCCCGGCGGCACATGGATGCCCGAACTGATCGCGATCGCGGGCGGACGCCCGCTGTTCACGACGCCGGGCGAGAAGGCCGGGCCGCTGTCGCGCAAGCGACTCGAAGCGGAAGCGCCGGACGTCGTCGTCGTGAAGCCGTGCGGGTTCGCGCTCGATCGGACGCTCGCCGAGCTCGATGCGCTGCGCGACGTGCTGCCGTGGGATCGTTGGCCCGCGTCGCGCGCGGGCCGCGTGTACCTCGCGGACGGCAACGCGTACTTCAATCGACCCGGCCCGCGGATGGTCGACTCGCTCGAGATCCTCGCCGCATGCATCCATCCCGCCGCGTTCGCGGAACATCGTGCCCGCTACCGCGACTCATTCGTGCGGGTCGACTCCGACCTGCGGATCCGAAAGGACTCGGCGTGAACACACGACGCTGGACCACGATCGCGTTCGTCTCGTGCCTCGCGGCGCATGCTGGCGCGGGCGATGTCA
>CAZBOK010000701.1:0-1501 GCA_964493525.1 uncultured Phycisphaeraceae bacterium
GTCGGACGGGTTCTCGCCGGGCGCCGCGATCCGGCGCTCCTTGATGCCGGTGCGCGTGGTGATCCACTCGTCCGACGTGTCGACCATCTTCTCGAAGTCCTGGTTCGTGAGAACCCGCTCCGGGACATAGGAGCCGGTCCCGCGAATGCCGGCACGCACACCGGTCATGCGGTCGTTCCCTCCTGCGCGCCCGTTCGCGGCGAATGGGGCGAACTCGAAGCGTTCGGCGCGGGAGCGGCGCTCGGCGGCGACTTCGCGGCGAGCTTCGACAGTCCTTCGAGGATGTGTCGATTCACGTCGTGTTCGATGAACTGGTGCGACACGTGGAGCGCATTCGCGATCGCGCGTGCGTCCGAGCGGCCGTGGCAGATGATCGTGAGGCCATCGACGCCGAGCAGCGGAGCGCCGCCGTATTCGGCGTAGTCGGTCTTCTTCTTCACACTGCCCGCGACGTTGAGGAACGACGGGAGCGCGGACTCCGGCACCAGGCGCTTCACCTCGTGCGCGAACAGGTTGGTGATGAATTGGCCGAGGCCTTCGCTCACCTTCAGCACGACGTTGCCGACGAACCCTTCGCACACGATCACGTCGCAGCGGCCGGCGAAGACGTCCTGTCCTTCGACGTTGCCGATGAAGTTGAGGTCGGACTGCTCGAACATCTCGCGCGTGCGGAGGACGAGCGGGTTCCCCTTCTCCTCCTCCTCGCCGATGTTCAGGAGGCCGATGCTCGGGCGCTCGACGCCATGCACTCCGGTCATGAAGTGCGACGCCATCAACCCGTAGGTGAAGAGGTCTTCCGGTTGGCAGTGGATGTTCGCGCCGCAGTCGATCAGGCAGCACGGCCCCTTCGCGCTGGTGAAGGTCACCGCGATGCCGGGCCGGCGCACGCCTTCGAGCGTCCGCACCAGCAACGTCGCGGCCCCGACCATCGCACCCGTGTTGCCGGCGCTCACGAACGCCTGGACGCGGCGCTCCTTCAGCAGCCGGGCGCCGACGACGATCGACGAGTCGCGCTTCTTGCGCAGGGCCTGCGCGGGATGCTCGTGCATCTCGATCGCTTCGGACGCATGAACGATCTCGGTGCCGCTCGGCACTCCCGCGGCCGCAAGACCGGAACCGATGCGAGCGGAGTCGCCGACGAGCACGAGCTCCTCCGCGCGGACGTACCCCTCACGAACGGCGCGCGCACAGCCGGCGAGAACCTCCGCCGGGGCGTGGTCTCCCCCCATCACATCGACCGCGATCTTCATGGACGCCTCGCACGCTCGGCCGTCACACCCCGGGCGTCACCCGGGAGCCCGCCGAATCAGCCCGGGCCGCCGGCGTCGCCGGTGTCCTGCGGGAAAACCTCGGTCCCACGGTAATGACCGCAGGAGATGCAGACGGTGTGCGGTTTGATCGTCGCGCCGCAGCGCGAGCACTTGGCGAGAGGCGGCACGGACAGCGCGTGGTGGGCGCGACGCTTCCGCTTGCGGGCCTTGGACGTTTTTCTCTTCGGGAC